>CALEAC010000137.1 GCA_937944095.1 uncultured Saprospiraceae bacterium | reverse complement strand
CCATGAAGTCTGATCTGTGATTCTGCAGCATACTTGTCTGATGGGAAGGCATCAGCTTCTATAAGTATTTTCTTCCTGCTGGGTGTCGGTCGATAAAAAGAAACCATCATCAGGTGCAGATTAACCGTCAGGGTATTCATAACGACTACCTCTGCTGGCTTAGCACCGACAACCTTGGCCATGGCTTGAGTCAGAAATTCATGATAAGGTAACCAGGGATTCTTAGCATGAAAATGGCCTTCGACGCCTAGGTTTTTCCAGTCTAATAGTTCTTGTTGTAGAGCAGCTTCGGTTGACTTAGGTTGGAGGCCTAGTGAATTGCCACAGAGGTATATATATGGCTCACCATTCTTCTGAATAGGTAAGTGGAACGCTGATCTAAATGCTTTTAGAGGATCTTGGGAATCCAGCTCTTGAGCATAGCTTAGGTTATCTTGATATTTCATTCAATCTATTTAAAGATTCTAATTTTTATAAAGTTACAGTGCACTTATGCTTTGTACTCAACTCTTTTAAGAAATTTTTCCTTGTCTTCACCACACAACCATTTTATGACATTGTCAAACCAGATTTCTTCATGTTGCTTGGCATTGATTACACCTTCCTCAACTGCCAGATCTAGTAATTTTCCAGGATATGAAGATTGTGCCTCACTTTCCATTTCTCCTAAAGGATATGGATCATCTAATCCCAGAAGAATTTGGTCGGTGCCCTGTTGTCTCCTGACCATTAGGTCCAAAGAAAAAGTATCGTGGACTAGCGTATCGAAGAATATATTAGGGTGGCCTATCGCTTTTCTGGGTCTTTCCATCCCCTTGAATAAATCAGGACGACCGTCGAAGCCCTGCGTCCTCCGACCAATATTGAGATGATTTAACTGGCCACCATGTGCAAAGCAAACTCTGAGGTCAGGGTATTTCTCATATAAGCCATCGAGGGTATAGAAATGGTAGGCATCTGCACACTGAGCCAGCATCCATATTAGATGGAAACGCCAAGCTGTATTTTCTAGCTTGATGAACTTCTCTCCATCGTAGGGATGGACCTCTATAGCTAATTTATACTTGTTAGCTAATTCGAATATAGGTTCTGTCTCCTTGTCGAAGATGCCTCTCCAGGTACCAACAGAATCCATGTAATGCGTCGGCAGGCAAAGCACTCTGAGACCTAGTTCCTCGACACAACGCTCTATCTCCCAACATGCCCCATCGACGAAACCAGCATGGACGACAAAGCCACAAGTGAATTTAGTCGGGTGGTCGTGCTGTACCTTTGCATTGAAATCATTTTGAAATCTTAATGCATATTTCATATCACGTAGTCTCAGACCATTGCCATACAGCTGAGACAGATTCAGGACGACAGCATGATCAATTTTGTTCTTGTCCATCCATTCTATTTTTTCGTCTAAGAAAAAACTAGAATCTGTAACAGGTCGCTTCCAATTTTTCTGAAGCATATGTTGTCTGTCTTTATCTATCCAGAATATTTCTTTTTCTTTTAGATAAGCAGGAATTTGCTCTGGATATGGAAGAAGGTGTGAGTGGCCGTTGATTCGCATGACTGAAATTGTAGTATGTGATTGATTAGCACTATAAGTGCTTACTTCTATGGGTAACAGTTAGTATTTGTAGTAGAACTTAAGCATTGAATTTAAAATTTAACTGCGCTCTGATACCCTCTGGTAATATTGGCAATTCTGATCTGGGAATAAGTAATGAAGAGATACCATGGAAATCTGTAAATATCTGATGCATCATAGCCGTCTTGGCTAAATATTCATGACCTGATGAACCACCAGTTCCTGTTTTGTGACCGATCATCCTTAGTACCATTTGCGCATGTCTATACCTCCAATTAGTGACTTCATTGTCGATGTCTATGAGGCAGGTTATAAACTGAAATGGTAATTGCAATATTGGTTCTTCTCTATATAGATTGATAAATAAGGCAGCGAGGGTGGCTTTGTAGGAAAGTCTTTTTTTGCCTTCTGCCATGAGCTTGTTATGCGTCTCTTCATCTAAGATGGATCTGAAATAAGTGTCTGTGCCGCCGACCATTTCTGAGCGCATCTTCTTTTCTTTATCAGTAAGATATTCTGATTCCATGATAGCTTTAGTCTCTTTTTCTAACATTTTGGTCAAAGCCTTCTTGTACTCCCCTAGGAAATTAAACCCGTCTAGTTCTAAGAAGGGTGTTCTCTCTAGCCAGGCATTAACAGTATCGAGTAGGGTGCCTTTGGCATAGATGTCATCAAGCGTTTTTTGCTTGTCTTCTGTAAATACTGAGCTATACTTCTGACCGTAGTAAGTAAGACGCTGATCTTCTGGTAGGCCGAGTAGGCATTCTATAACACGGAACTGAAAACTCTGGAATCCAGATGCTGGGAAGAGATAGTTTCTGAAATCAAGAAAATCTAATGGTGTCATTGTTTCCATGATACCTATCTGCTTGACAAGTAATTGTAATATTTCTTCTGTACGGTTTAGTCTGCCGATTGCCACCGAAAGACTGGTCTCGACGACTTCGTTATCATCAAAGAATCTGATGACAGATTCTAGTTCATGGATAATCTGCTTAAACCATAATTCATATACCTGATGGACTATGATAAATAGCATCTCTTCGTGCGCGGGGTCACCGACTTGTTCGCTGCGTAATACTTGTGCGCTAAGTAGCTCTTCTATCTTCAAGTACTTCTGATAATGGATGGTCGTATATTTTCCTTCTTGTGATTTCATTGCTATGGTTTGAAATATCCTATTTTATTTTTAATCGCGTCTGCGCCTTTCTTAAGAGTGGAAACATAATTACTTAGATTTTTTTCTTCGAATCTATTAGCTGGTCCTGAAGCACTAAGGCTGGCAACCACTTCATCGTTTTGGTTGAAGATTGGCACAGCAACACAGATGAGGCCTGTTTCGAATTCTTCTCTATCTATACCAAAACTATCTTTTTTGATTTTGGCTAAGGCCTTTAGCAAGCTTTTACTGCTGGTTATGGTATTAGATGTAGCAGCGATAGGCACATTGTCATGTAAGATCGCATCGATAGTCGCTTGCTGAATGTCTTCTGGTAGATAGGCTAGTAGTACTTTGCCCAAAGCTGTCGCATAGGCTGGATTATAAGTGCCGATGTGGCTGCTTATCTTAAGGCCCTGAGGACTCTCTACCTTATCTACATAGAACACTTGATTGTTCTTCAGTACAGCGATATGAACTGTTTCCGTTATGCTCCTAGAGACTTCGATGAGCTCTGGATGTGTCTTATCTATAAAGGCAGACTTTAGATTAGCTCTACAACCTAACTCAAATAATTTCAGTCCTAGGCTGTAACGATCTGTTTCGGCATGTTTGTAGAGGA
>CALEAC010000136.1 GCA_937944095.1 uncultured Saprospiraceae bacterium | reverse complement strand
TATGTTGAAATAGAGCTGTCCATCTTGTAGCATCCCTTCGAAGATCCATTCTTCAGGATCATATTCATCTGATGGTGCATGGTACCTCTGAGCGACAAAATTATCTTTGAATTCCTGAGCATATGCTTTCCCTTTTTCTTTGTGGTCATACCCACCTTCGGCATATAAGGCAGGAACGCCCTTCCTAACGAAGTTGAACTGGTCCGAACGGAAGAAACTGCCTTTTTCTGGCTCTTGGTCTGCTTGGACATAACGGCCCTGAGCGACCGCTGCTTGTTCAGCTATATCATCTAAGTCAGAATGTCCCATGCCTGTAATCGTCAGGTCTTTCATAGCACCATTAGGATTGACGCCGTCCATGTTGAGGTTACAGACTGTTTTGGCCAAGGGGAAGCATGGGTTCTCTACGTAATATTCAGAACCTAGTAAGCCTTGCTCCTCGGCTGTGACATAGAGAAAGACGACGGATCTCTCAGGCGGTGTTGGTGCCTTAGTAAAGGCTTCTGATATGGCTAATAAGGTCGCCACACCACTGGCATTATCTAGAGCCCCATTATAGATAGAATCACCATCCATCACCTTCCCGATACCGATATGGTCCCAGTGGGCTGTATAGACGATATACTCATCTGGATGCTTACTGCCTTCTATGTATCCAGCTACATTATACGATTGGCATTCCTTGTAAGTGTTATCCACATGTGCCGATACTGTTGTTTCTAGAGAGTAGGGTTTGAAGCCCGGTTTTCTAGCTTTCTTGATTTCAGTGGTAAAGTCTAGACCATTTATTTTGAATAATTCTATCGCTTTTTTGAGATGAATCCAGCCTTTGATACCACAATCTTGTGATCGGTCGATACCTGATAGGCCTTGTTGTGGTCCTGTCCATGAGCTTTCGACAACGAACCATGGATAAGCTGCAGAGTTCGTCTCGTGGATAATGAGTAGACCATCGGCACCCATCTTATCAGCGATGTCATACTTATAGTCCCATCGGCCTGCATAGGTCATAATATCCCCTTGGAAAAAATCTGGGTCGTCACCGCCGAAGCCAGGATCGTTAATCAGTATGACAGCAGTCTTTCCTTTCATATCGATGCCTTCGTAATCATTCCAGCCTTTTTTCTCATCCACGATGCCATAGCCACAGAACATCAACTCAGAATTGTCGATACGCACCTTATCCACCTTTCGTTCAGAATGAATGATGAAGTCTTTGCCTTTTTTCCAGGTCAGGGACTGCTGCTTAGTCTGCACTGTCATGTCATCAGAAATAACCCCATCTATTGTGAGTAAGGGGACTGCTTGTAGATAGCTCCCTTTGTTGGCCGGTTTTAGACCCTGTTGTTTTAGTTGCTCTTCTATGTATTTGTAGGTTTTTTCACCGCCGGGCATACATGGCATCCGACCTTCATAGCTATCAGAAGATAATTCAGCAAGGTGGGTCGCAATTGTTGCTTGGTCGATCGCAATGGTCGCGAGGTTATTAGTTGTTTTGTCAGTTGATTTGTGGGGACTAGTCGAGGCGGAATCTTTGCAGGAAATGCAGATGGTCAGCCCAAGTAGGATAGATAAGGCACAGAATTTATTCATTGACTAGTGTTTTAACCAAAAATAGGAAATAATAAAAGACTGCTATCATCTAGCCTAAGTCTAGACACTTATACAGCGACCTTAATCGTCAGGCAGCCTCGAAGCTTTGGTATTATATACCTGGCTCTGAGTTACTTATCAGCTTGGGTATAATTTGAAAGAAAAGTCTACTTAATGGGTTTTGATAACTTTGTTGAAGTCAATATCTAAGTCAAGCTTAAAAGGCTAAATACTAATATTGGATTAATTTAGTTCTATTATATGAAGCTAACTACCCCATGAAGTCACTGGTTAATTTTCTAATCTACTTGATACTAATCGGTATCTCTGCCGATTCTGTCGCTCAGTCTACGCGTGACAGTGAGAGCTATCGAGAGGTCGGAAAGTTAGATGTTGGGATCAATGTGACCAGTATTATCTCTAGTTTTTCTGGTAATGGCTCATTCTTGGAGCCCTCAGATTTGCCTCTTTTTCTACGGATAAGTCAACCTAATTCGGCCATCCGGATAGGGCTGGGGATAGAGAGTGCGCGGAATGAATTTTTCGATGTGATCAGCTTAACAGATAGGCAGTCGACGGAATTCAATATTTATAACAAGCTGGGTATAGAAAAAACCTTGCAGGTGCAGCAGCGGTGGGAAGTTTATTTAGGTATCGATCTTATAGGCCGATTTCTCTATAGCAAGGTGACATCTATCGGTTCTGGGGTGGACGTAGATCTGACTAAGCAAACAATAGGATTTGGTCTTAGTCCATTTACTGGTGTGAGGTATGCGCTGAAACCTCGATTGTACTTATCTACGGAAGCGAATCTAACTTACTTGTATAATGTCACTTCTAATAAGCAGAGAAGTGGTGGACAGATATCCCCTTTTACACCAGATAGATCTTCCGAAGCACAAGACTTTTTCTTACATCCCCCACTTTCTCTTTACTTGAATTACACGATCAACTAATGAGAAAGCTTATCCTCATCATCGCACTCTGTACCGTCTATCTATCTGTATTCGGCCAGGAAAAGGTCAGAAATAGAGAAATCGGACTCAATATGACTGAGCTAGTCAGCCTATTTGTACCATTCAAGGGGCCAGTGACGGCTTCAGGTCCATTTGCTTTTTTCTATAGGACTGGTGGTGAGAGGCGTTTTCTAAATTTCGAATTGGGTGCAAGAGTTGACTCCGAGGACTTCAGTTCTAATTTTATCAATATCCAATTAGGCTATCTAACTAAAAGGTCTCTAGGCGAGAAGCTTAGATATATATCCTCAACCAATGTCATAGCCTCTGTAGGTCATTTCAATGTACCGGGTTCTGTATTAGATGGTAATGATAACGCCGCTTTAGGCATTTCATTTACTGGTGGTGTCGAATATGATATAACTGAGCGCTTATTTGTTGCCACTGAGATTCACTTTGTGTTGGCTTTTGGTGCACGAGGAACGGCACAGTTTTTACCACCGGTTGGTCTGTTTCTTGGCGCAAGACTTTAGACCGACAGAGACTAAGTTTTCCAAGGGAACGTGACCTTTCGAAGAATATTAATCTCTAACTTACCTTCTCACTTGACTTATGACTGCGACTAAGCTATGACAAGAATTTTCATTATTTCATTTGCCCTGCTAATCAGTTCGAGAGCCAATTCTCAGAATAAGCAGGATTATTATTGGCCATTTGGAAAAGACCAAATTCAGGGTGATGAATTCGGTGCTTCAGAGATCGATTTCACTATGAAGCCGCTTACTCCAAGTGCAAGAACTGCTGGACTAGAATTCGACCAAAACAATGCCTCAATTTGTGATGCAGAAGGCAACCTCTTATTTTATAGCAATGGCTGTGCTGTCGCCAACCGACTACATGAGATGATGCCTAATGGTGATAGTATCAATTCTGGTATCTTCTTCGACACCTCATGGCGTGGTGATTGCGCAGGTGGATATCCAGGACAGCAAAACATAACTATACTTCCTGATCCATCAAATAATGATGGCTATTATATACTTACAGTGCCAACTTCTGTTGATACAATCATTAACAAGTCAGTCATAAACAAGATGAAATACTCTTATGTAGATATGAGACTAGATAATGGCTATGGAGATGTGATAGAAAAAAACGTCATATTTCATGAGGGCAGCCTTCTGTCGTCTTATCTCACCAGTATCAGCCATGCCAATGGCAAAGATTGGTGGATCGTTAATCCAGTAAACCCCTTAGGCTATATCGTCTACTTACTCGATGAGACAGACATCTCATATTCCTCCATCGAGGCGGATCATGTCTGGGACGATTTCTATTCCAGCTCATCAGGAGATGCGCGATTCTCACCAGATGGATCGAAGTATGCTTTATTTAATAGATGGGATGATGTCTTGGTTTATGATTTCGATAGAAATACTGGTGAGTTATCTAATGAGAGGATGATCCCTTGGTCAGAACAGATGCCAGGAATCTTTACTTCCTGCGAGTGGAGTCCTAATTCACGATTCCTATACCTGATGCAATTTGACAGCCTTTTTCAGCTTGATACTTGGGCAGAGCCATTGGAAGAAGGGTTAGCCTTTATTGCAGAGAACAATGGTATTCCAGACCCGAGAATCACTCATTTCCAGAAATCTGCTCTAGGTCCAGATTGTCGTATTTATATCCGTACCCTTAGCAGTTCTTACTCTTTCCATGTCATTCATAAACCAGACGAGCAAGGTACTGCTTGTGATTTTGTACAACAAGCAATTCGTTTACCACATGTTACCGCGGTAGGATCCTTCCCTAATTTCCCTCGCTTTCGAGTTGATGAAGAGGAGAAGTGTGATCCATCTATAGT
>CALEAC010000135.1 GCA_937944095.1 uncultured Saprospiraceae bacterium | reverse complement strand
GCCAAGGACTTTTGTCCTTTTTCCTTTTTGTTGATTAATGATTCATAGATGTTCATGTTGGACAAATTTAAACAAATTTGGTTTTAGTGGCATTTACGGGGTTACTTTAAGTCAAATAATGCACTTTAAGTCAATATCTAGCCATTGCTAGCTAATCTATTATAGAAAATCATGAATACTTTGAATAAAGGATGACTGTGCAATAGGAATGTATGGTCATTTTTTCTTTAATTTGCAGCCACTTTAGGAGAATTGGCCGAGTGGCTTAAGGCGCTCGCTTGGAAAGCGGGTATACCTCAAAAGGGTATCGGGGGTTCGAATCCCCCATTCTCCGCTTTTTGCTCTCCATCCGCTTTATCGTTATAAATCAACAAAGTATGAATAAGCTTCATTGGCTATATGTTGATACACCAAAAAGCTAGATTTTTTCATCTCTATTGTGATAACCACTAGCGCATGTCCTGAGTGACTGATTAAGATGAAATTATTGAATCGTTAATTCAAGATCTAGTACAAATATTTCTATTTTAGGGCTTTATAGATTAATTAACTGACTTACACATTTTAGAAAAGAAGAAATCATGCAAAAGATAATTCTGACCAGCTTTTTATTTATTGGTGTTTGCTTCCTTGGATTAGCTGATATCTGCGCACAAGAAGCTGCTGTAGCTGAGAGTACTGGAATATTCCAAGTCCTCAAGGAAAAATTTATTGAGGGGGATTGGAAATTCATGAGTTTAGTACTTGTGACACTGATTCTGGGATTGGCTTTCTGTATAGAAAGGATTATCACACTTAATATTGCAACAACCAATACAAGTAAATTACTTAATAACATTGATTCTAGACTAGCAGATGGTGACCTAGAAGGTGCTAAAGAATTAGCTCGATCTACTTCAGGTCCAACAGCTAGTGTCTTATATGAAGGGCTTAGAAATGCTCATAACGGCCCAGAAGCAGTTGAGAAAGCTATTGTTTCCTATGGTTCTGTCCAGATGGGGCTTTTAGAAAAAGGCTTAGTATGGATCTCATTATTCATAGCTATAGCACCGATGCTTGGTTTCATGGGAACTGTAATCGGGATGATACAAGCCTTTGATAGGATTGAGGCTGTAGGTGATCTGTCCCCTTCTGTCGTTGCGGGAGGTATCAAAGTTGCCCTATTGACGACCGTTTTTGGTTTGATAGCGGCAATCATACTTCAGATTTTCTATAATTATATAGTATCTAAAATTGATGGTATCGTGAATAAGATGGAAGAGTCCTCGATTGGGTTAGTTGATGTTATGGCGAGAAACGGATTGTTCAAGTAATTTATCTAATAGACAGAATCTAATGCGAGCATTATATAATTTTCTAGGGGCCAAAGGCCAACTAGGTGCGATATTACTGGGTCTTGGCTGTACCATTATAGCTATAGGATCGATCATAGCCGGAATAAATAGTCAATACAGCATGTCTGATGACTTGAATTCTATTATGAAAAATAACCAGGACGCTACCTTTGATTTTTTCAATCCGGCTATAATAGTAGTCATTGCGCTAATAGTAATAGCAATAGCAGCTGCAGTTATCTTTGGATTAGTGAATTTGATTTCAGACCCAAAGGCTTCTTTGAAGTTTTTTGTTGGTTTTGCAGCTCTTGCGGTGTTATTCTTTATTCTCTATTCTATGTCTGGAGGTGAAGCAACAGGAAGGCTAGCAATGATTATAGAAAAGTTCAATGTCAGTGATGGCGTGTCCAAATTTATAGGAGGAGGAGTTAGAATGGCAGTAATTAGTATGGTAATAGCAGCTGTCGCAGCTATTGTTATGGAAATTCTGAACTTATTCAAATAGAAAACCATGCCTAAAAGAGGATCCAGAAAAGCACCAGAAGTAAATGCAGGTTCGATGGCAGATATTGCCTTCTTGTTGCTTATTTTCTTCCTGGTAACAACGACGATAGACGTCGATAAAGGCGTATTGGTTAAGTTACCGCCATGGTCTGAGGATGAGCCAGAAATAGAAAAGATGAAGACAAGAAATGTCTATTCTGTTCTTGTGAACGCCCAGAACCAATTACTGGTGCGAGGTGAACCACAAAGTGTCAAAGACCTAAGAGAAAACGCTAAGGAATTCATCATGAATCCTGCTAAGCGTGATGATATGGCCGAAAAGCCAACTAAAGCCATCATCTCTATTAAAAATGATAGGGGTACTAACTATAAAACCTACTTAGAAGTATACAATGAGCTGAAAGCGGCCTATAATGAGCTAAGAGAAGAAGAAGCTCAACGTACCTATGGTAAGAGTTTTGAATATTTATCCAAGGACTTAAGAAGAAAAATAAGATCGGAAATTCCTCTAGTTATTTCAGAGGCGGAACCGACTAACTTTGGAGAAGACAACTAATAAGGAAAATGGGAAAATTTACAAAGAAAAGAGGAAAAGCAACTCCTGAAGTGTCCACGGCTTCATTGCCTGACATCATTTTTATGTTACTCTTCTTTTTTATGGTTGTTACCGTATTACGAGATTCTGAATTAAAGGTGACGAATAACGTCCCCTATGCCACAGAATTAACCAAACTGGAAAAGAAGTCTCTGGTAAACTATCTATATATCGGTAAACCCGTAAAGAAGTTCCAGGCACAATATGGGACTAAGCCTCAATTACAGCTAGGTGATAAGTTTTCTACTATTAGTGATATTCCACTCTTCTTAGAAAAACATAGAAGTTCTCTCCCAGAAAAACAACGTCCAGGAATAAATTCCTCACTAAGAGTGGACGGTGATGTAACGATGGGAATAGTAACAGATGTAAAACAGAAACTAAGAAAATCAGGTCAACTCAAGGTTAATTACTCAGCTAAGAAGCGACCAGACTAAACTATAATTTTTTGATGTGTAATGAATATGGATAACCATTGCTTCTAGCAATGGTTATTTTTTTTTAACGTAACCTATCCATTGACTTGACTAGATTATCATCTTTCTTTATAAAGTGGACAGCTAGTAGCGAAAAGACGAGGTACATTATAGGCATCAGAAAACCCAAACCCAAGCTGATATTCGCTGAATCAGGCGTATTAGACCAATAGAGCCAAAAAGCAGCTCCTAGAGCTCCAAGGATGAATAGGATACCTACATAACTAATAGAGACTTGTAACTTTCTATTTCTATATAAGAATATAGATATGAAAGCTAAAAATGCAGATAGTAAAACTAATGCCATCAGGATTATATTATCCGTAAGGTCTAACTTGCCATTGTTATATAGTAAGTGATTAGTAATATTGGTTTCACTACGAGCAAATGGTAATTTCATTAATAATCCAGCACATATTGCCGAAATGAGCATGAAGATGGATTGGATTCTTTGTATCATCTTAAAGTTCTTATGTGTCTATAAGCCACTAATGTAATCTTTGCAATTGGCTCTTCCAAAATTCATAGTATGTACAGTTTCTGGGAAAAGGAATTCTGGTTTGATGAATATGACGTTGCTTTTATCGGTAGTGGACTCGTTGGTTTGTTCTCAAGTATATTCTATAAGCAAGCCAGACCAGAAAGTAGGGTAGTAGTGATAGAACGAGCTGCTGTTCCCGCTGGAGCAAGTACAAAGAATGCTGGTTTTGCCTGCTTTGGGACAGCTGGAGAGATTATTTCTGATTTAGAAACTATGACAGAGGAGGAGATTATTTCCACTGTCGACCTTAGATGGCGTGGGTTGACGATGATGAAAGATATGATACCTTCCGCACTTATAGACTATTCAGTTAAGGGCGGTTACGAGGTATTCACTAGCGAGGCTGCCTTTCTTAGTGCTAAAGCCAATTTGGCTAAAGTGAACTATATTCTCGAAAAAGCAACGGGTGTTACACAGGTAATTTCAACTTGTGATATTACAAATAAGAGCCTCCATCGTCAGGGATTTTATAATTCATTAGAAGCTCAATTAAATCCAGTCAAATTAGTCAAACAGCTAATAAAGCAAGCTCGACAACTCGGCGTAGAGTTCCATTTTGGTCTGGAGGTGGATTCTTTTGTTACTCAGAGTGATAAGGTAGAATTAGAGCTTTCGAGGGGCCAGATTTCTTTGTCTGCAATGAAGGTTGTTTTTACAAATAATGCTTTCGCAAACCAGTTTTTTCCATCATTGGATATACAACCTTATAGAAATCAAGTGCTTATCAGCAAACCAGTCTCAAATCTACAGCTAGATGGATGCTATCACTATGATGCTGGCTATGTTTATTTTAGGAATGTTGGAAAGCGCTTACTAATCGGTGGTGCGAGAAACTTAGATATGGCAACCGAGGCAACTTCTGACCTAGGCACTAACATTAAGCTAATCGAATATTTGCTTGATTTTGCTAATAGAAAAATTCATCCTGAGGGTATCGAGATTGAAACTTCATGGAGTGGAATTATTGCCACTGGCCAAAGTAAAATGCCTATAATACTAGAGGTAGAGCAGCATATCTATCTTGCTGCTCGCCTTGGGGGTATGGGTGTTGCTACAGGTGTCGCAGTCGGTAAGCAGACAGCTGAGCTTTTGTGTAAATAACATATTAGATTATTCGATTATTAGTGAAATAAAATTTTAATAAATACCTCACGTCAACTCTTTGGTAGTTGTAAAGAGGTTTACTTTTGACTTATCAAGAATCTTTCCCGTTTCTTGTATTCCCCCTCCACATACTCTGAACACCTGTCTCTGGTAACATAGTTTACCTGAGACTTTTATTACTCATTTTTATAACCAAAACTTTATCCCATGGTGTTGACCGCTGTTATGGGTAGGGTCAGCTATGCCTCCAGATGGATGCTATGCTGTACTTTACTCACCCTGAGTCTTGGAAACCAACTCCACTCACAAATGATTTGTGATGACTTAATTAATGTGTCCTTAGGGCATCCTGTTGCTGGTGATTGCCAGCCTGTTGAAATTACTCCTGACCTGATATTGGAAGGCATGATAGGCGCTAATTGCGACTACAATGTCGAAATCAGTAATGGAGAATCCAAAGCCTGCTCTGCAGATATTCTTGAAATCGGGAATTATAGTGTTACAATAACTAATATCTCTACCGGAAATAATTGTTGGGGTAACATTAATGTAGAAGACAAACTTGCTCCAAAAATTGATGGTGCTTGTGATGTTACTTTGTCTTCTAGTTTTTTATGTCTTGACGTAGCTGGAACTATTCCTGTTCCAGAATACTCTGATTGTTCGGAAGTCACAGTTAGTTGGAGTGATAGTTTTACTGGTGCTGATTGTACCTCTTCTTCGAGACTGACTAGAACTTGGATTTTTACGGACGAATATAATAATGTATCTACGTGTCAGCGGATTTACACTTATGCGCCTTATGATCCGGCAAATCCGCCTGCTGATTTTGCAATTAACTTTCCTATTAGAGACCTTCCGACTCTGCCATGTGGATATGGAACATCACCTGAGGATATCTATACTTTTTTCTATAATGAATATATAGAGAGTATAGACTGTAGTGATAACATGCCGGAAGGAGAAACATATTCCGAGTCGTGTGATCCCGAAAGCGATCATTTCAATGAAGTGTATATTGCTAATGCAAAGGCGTATGCAATAAAGCGATCTTATCCGCATATACTAACAGGTACAGATCCTGATACGGGAGTACCTACTTACCTTATTCTTGATGGTAACATCTGTAATACTTTTACATCTTATGATGATCTAGTACTGCCTATTTGTGAGGGTGTTGCAGGTTGTGAGGACGAGAACAATAAGGTCATAAGGACGTGGGAAATATATAACTGGTGTGATGCATCAGCGCCTCCTATCAGTGAGAGTCAGGTCATCAAAGCTGCAGATACTGAGCCACCTGTAATAGAGGTCGTTCCATTTGCAACTTCTGTAGATCCATGGGGTTGTACAACTAAGTTGATTTTTCCTGAACCCGCTATCCTCAAGGATAAGTGTTCTTCATACGTCGGATACTCTGTCTCTACAGGCTCTGGTACAGGTAGTGGTTCTGCGCCTGGTATAGTTCTGCCATATGATCCAGATCTCGGATATTATGCACCAGAAGTAGAAGTTGGAAATCACGTTTACTATTATAACGCCTTCGATTGTTGTGGTAATACAACTACGGTAGAGGTTCCTGTATCTGTCCAAGATGCAACACCACCAGTTGCTATTACGAAGCAAGACATCGTGATCTCATTAGTGCCTAGTCCAGGAAACCCTGGAGAGCCAGGTATCACTAAGATGTTCGCTGGCAGTGTCGATAATGGATCATTCGATGGTTGTGGTGATATCAAATTAGAAATAAGAAGAGATGTAGAAGCATGTGGCATTCTATCTAATCTTACTTTTAATAATGACACTATCCACTCTAACGATGATACGTTAGACCTTGATGATGGTAAATTCATACAATTCTGCTGTAATGACCTAGTTGAGTTTGGTGTCGATGAGAATGGAGATGGCATCAACGACTACGCTCAGATCAAAGTCTGGTTGCGTGTCTGGGATGATGGTGATAGCGATGGCGAGTTTGGAAGCCAAGGTGATAACTATAGTGAAGTATGGTCATATGTCAGACTAGAAGATAAGTCTAGACCTACGATTGTATGTCCTGCTGATATCAACATTAATTGTGATGGGGATGTCTTTGATATGTCACTGATGGGTAGAGCTCAAGGCTACAATTCATGTGGTGATATGGGCACATCTTACTTAGATGAGAACTTCCTGACCAGATGTGACGAAGGTACCATAGAAAGGACTTGGTTTGTTTTAGGTAACGAAGATGTCAACTGTGTACAGACAATCGGAAAGGATGGTGTAGATCCTAACTTAGAAATAGTTTGCCACTTCCCTAAGGATACGGTAATCAATTGTTTCCAAGAATATGATGCACTACCATTCTGGGAAAATGCTGGACCTTGTGATCAAATGGCCATCGATATAGATCGAGATACTTTCCTATTTGTAGAAGGTGCTTGTTACAAGATACTTAACAGATGGACTGTAATCAATTGGTGTGATTATGAGCCAAATGATCCTGATTCTGATGCTGGTATATGGTCTCATGTTCAGGTTGTTAAGATACATGATGAAGTGCCACCTGAGATTCTGAACTGTACAGAAGCAGTGGCTTATGCAGGTGATGACTGCACTGGCCCTGTGACACTAACTAATTCAGCTATGGATTCTGGCGTATGTGCTTCCAATCTCATGAGATGGGAGATACAAGTATGGGCAGCGGAAGAGTATACTTTCTCTAGTAACTTCCACCCATCAAGTGAATTTTATGTGGCCCCTACCGCCTCGGGAGAGGAAGTAAGTATCACATTGCCTGAAGGAGTCCAATTAAGTTCAGTAGAGCACAAAGTACTATGGAGAGTAACCGATGGTTGCGGAAATAGAACTTCTTGTACTACGTACTTTAACATAGTCGATAACATTCCCCCTACACCCTACTGCGTAAACTTAAGTACTGCCTTAATGGAAACTGGAACCGTTGAGCTTTGGGCTTGCGATTTTGATCTTGGTGCATTTGATAATTGTACAGATCATGACGATCTTAGGTTTACTTTCTCAGATGTACTTCCAAGTAATGATGACGACTATAATGAATTAGCAAAATGTTCTGCTAAGACCTTCACTTGCGCTGATATTCTTAATCCTGCGGGATCACTAGTAACGCTAGGTGTGTATGTTTGGGACGAGAACAATAATTATGATTTCTGTACTGTCTTCTTGACCCTTGTAGATAACAATGGAAGTTGCGATAGCATCCCTACGGGATCGATTAACATAGGTGGATCAGTAGCGACTGAGCAAGGTCAGGTTATAGAAAGTGTTATGATGGAACTAAGCAGTAATCAGCCACAGTATCCTCTTAATAACATGACTGATGAGCAAGGAGAATATATGTTCTCATCTAACACCAGTTCATTAGATTATGCTGTCAATGGTTCTAAGAATGATGACTACCTCAATGGTGTAAGTACGATTGATCTAGTTATGATACAGAGACACATACTAGGTATTGAGATATTAGATAGTCCATACAAGATGGTAGCTGCTGATATTAACAATGACGAATTAGTGAATGGCATAGATCTAGTCGAATTACGTAAGTTAATACTAGGTATATATTCTGAACTACCTCAGAATGATAGCTGGAGATTTATCAATAAGTCAGCTCCTATGGATGTTATCTATCCATGGCCACTAAATGAGATTCGATTGATTCTTGGTCTCGATAATGACAAGATGCAAGAGGACTTTGTTGGTGTCAAAGTAGGTGATGTAAATGATACTGCAGTCGTCAGTGCACAGGATACTGAAACAGGAAATATTAGACCGATAGAATTAGATTATAACGATCTTTCATTCGAAGATGGTGAGCTTGTCGATATGACCATTTCCAGCGGACAGTTGGATCAATTGGTTGGTCTCCAATTTACCTTAGATATGGATGGCCTACAATTTGTAGAGCTTGTCGATGGTGGAATTAAAGTAAGCGAGAAGAACTTTGCTCTTCTTTCTGAGGAGCAATTAACATTCTCATGGAACGAAACATCAACGGTCCAAGAAGAAGTGCTCTTCACCATAAGATTCAGAGCAACTACCTCAGGTAGGTTATCGAACAGTGTATCGATGAGCTCTGACATTACTAGTGCTGAAGCATATACAGGCAAAAACTTCAGAACTATCCCCATCACATTAATCGGCCAAGATAATTCTGGACAAGAATTCGCTTTATACCAAAATAACCCTAATCCATTTAATGGATCAACTGTTATTTCCTTTGATTTACCAGAGACGTCAGTGGTGACCATTACCATTTCTGATGTCACAGGTAGAACTGTCTGGAACGAAACTAAAGAGTATGTCAAGGGATCAAATGATCTTATTATAGACTCTAAAGATCTTAATACATCTGGTGTTCTTTACTATAAAGTAGAGACCGGATCAGCTTCTGCTACTAAGAAGATGATTGTCCTGAAGTAATATCGATCTACGAACTGTATAGAGGGTCGTGCATTAGCACGACCCTTTTTTGTTTCATGTTGTATTACAAGTTTAATGCACCTACTTTTGCATTATGAAAATCTATAATATGAAGGCCTTCTCCTGTCTATTCATGGTTATGCTAATGATGATGCTTTCTTGTAAGAGTAACAAGGGCACTGTTAGGTCAGGTAATCTGCCATATACCTTTGCTTTTATGGATGCTGATAATATCGAGGCTGTATTCAAGCATGCTAAGGAAACTGAGAAATTAATCTTCCTTGATATATACACAGATTGGTGTATGCCATGTAAGATGATGGATGAGAATATCTTTTCTGATAAGAAGCTAGGAGAATATTACAATGAGCAATTCATATCGATGAAAGTGAATGCAGAGAAAGGTAAAGGAATCGATATCGCAAATAAGTATAGAGTACAAGCTTACCCGACCTTATTATTTCTAGATTCTAAGGGTAAGGTCATCGTTACCAAAATGGGCTCTGCTAGTAGACGAGAGATGTATGAACTTGCGGAAGAGGCACTTTACAATACATAAGAAAAGAGGCTGCCATATCTGACAGCCTCATAGGATGATTGTTATGGTTTGCTTACACTTTCTAGTTTAGCGAAATCACCTGCTTTGATATAGACCATTTTATCATGATGGATATGTTTCTTAATTGCTTGATTCACATCGTCTATGCTCAGTTTCATCATTTTATCCTCTAGGTCCTGATTCCACTGCATCGTCCGGTCTAGTCTAAGATTGTTGGATATCATGCCTGTTAGTCTGCCATCTTGTGATCGACTAACATTCTGTGATTGTATCCAACCAGTCCTTGCTGCATCCAGTTCTTCTTGGGTAAAGCCTTCTGAGATGACTTTTTGTATTTCTTCTTTGAAAGCGGCTTGTACCTTAAGCGTGTTTTCTGGAGCTGATATCGCATAGGCACCAAAGCTGCCACCATCATCCTGCGAGGACCCGTTGAACCAAGACCTAACCGTATAACTCAGTCCCTCTTCTTGTCTTATCCTCGTTGCCAGCCTAGAATTAAGAAAGCCACCACCTAGGATATAATTACCTATCACTAAAGCTGTATAATCCTCATGGGAGTCATTCACCTTGACAGGCATACCGGCGACGAACATAGAATTAGACTTGTCGGGCGTTTCTATTTTCTTATCAGCCACTTTTATTTCCATATAGGGATCAGAAATTCTCTCATATTTCCCTGCTTTTTTCCAATCACCAAAGTTCTCTTTCACTTTGTTGATGACACTGCTGTCGTCGAAATCGCCTATAATACTTAACGTCGCTTGAGATGCATCATAGAATTCATTGTAGAAGCTTTTGACATCGTTTAGTGTAAGAGCATTGATTTGTGCTATGTCTTCCTCCATCGTATTCACATATCTGACATCACCTTTAGGAAACGGACTCATTAGTCTATTGAACTCATTGAATGCTCTTGATTGAGGATCAGAGAGTGATTCTTCCAGAGAAGATAGTTCTTCCTCTTTTAGTTTCTCGAATTCTTCTTGTGAGAAAGCTGGATTTTTCAGCATATCATTGACTAGATCCATAGTGGCAGGTAGGTTGTCATGCGTTGTTTCTACACTAAGTGTCGCACCTGAGACGCCACCATAGACTCTGATTCTGGCTTTTAATTTATCTAGTTTGTCTTGTATCTCTTGACGAGAAAGAGCAGTCGTTCCTTTATCAATCATCATTACCGCAAAGTCAGCAGCTGTTGTCTTTCCTGCTAAGGTTTTCGGTGTTCCGTATCGTAGTTTGATATTAGCTCTTACGGCATCACCTCTATTTTCTTTTTTGAGATAAGCGTATTCCATTCCTGAAGCTAATTTTCCAGAAACGGTTCTAGAGTCAATATTAGCTGGTGAAGGATCGAATTCTTCCCCAGCTGATATTTCTGCGTTCCCTTTATAACTTGCCACTAAGGCCTTTACATTTGGTGCATCTGGTATCTCTGCTCGGACAGGCGCATCTTCAGGTAAGAATAATCCAATCGTTCGATTAGAGGGAATGAAATATTTCTTCGCAATCTTAACCACGTCTTCAGTCTTAACTTGGTCTACTCTGTCCCTATATAGGAAAAATAGGCGCCAATCGCCAGCAGCAATAGACTCACTTATGCTCAGTCCGACTCTATCTGAATTATTATAGGATAATTCCCAGTTCTTAGTCAATCTTGATTTTGCCCTATCGACTTCCTCTTGTGTCGGTGGATTAGTGATAAGGTCATCTAGGACTGATAGCATTTCTTGTTTAGCCGCTTGGACATCATTTTCTTTTCTGACGTCAGCATTGATATATATAAAACCCCCCTCTTTTAGCCCAGGCGCAAAACCCCATACAGAGGAAGCGAGCTTCGACTCTACGAGTGATTTATATAATCGCCCTGATGGTTCGTTGGTTAACAGCTCTTCTATGACAGCTATAGCAGCGTATTCGGCATGAGAACCTGGCGGTGTATGATAGGTGACGGCAACAGACTGAACATCACCAACTCTCTGTAGAGACACTAATTTTTCACCATCTTGAGTAGGTTCTTTTGTATAGGTCGGAATCAATTCTCTTTCTGGTCTCGGAATCTTACCGAAATAGCCCATAATCAGATCGAGCGTTTGTTGTGCGTCTATCTTACCTGCTACAGTGAGGACTGCATTGTCAGGCTGATAGTACTTTCTATAGAATGCTTGTAATCTATCTATCGGCACATTTTCGAGATCAGATTTGGCGCCTATGGTTGTTTTGCCGTAGTTGTGCCACTGGAATGCGGCACTCATGACTCTTTTCATTAAGACTCTAGATGGGTAGTTCTCGCCTCTTTCATACTCATTCCTAACAACTGTCATCTCACTATCCAAATCTTTTTTAGCAATGTAAGAATTGATCATTCTGTCTGATTCTAGGTCTAGTGCCCACTTTAGGTTTTCTTCACTTGCCGTGAATGTTTCATAATAATTAGTCCTATCGTACCAAGTCGTTCCATTAGGTCTAGCACCATGTTCCGTCAGTTCGGCTGGAATATCAGGATGATTCGGTGTCCCTTTGAAAACTAAGTGCTCTAGTAGATGCGCCATGCCGGTTTCGCCATAACCTTCGTGTCTAGACCCAACGAGGTAGGTGATATTGACAGTAATGGTAGGTTTGGATTGGTCAGGAAAGAGAAGGACTTTGAGTCCATTAGGAAGTTCGTATTCTGTAATACCCTCTACACTGGCGTTTTTAGTGACACCAGTGGGAAGTTTCAGGTCTTGACTATGCATGTCGGAGCAGAGCGTGATTAGGACACCCAGCATTATAACAACAAGTTGTTTCATAATTGATTTTTTTAAGTTATCAAGAAGAGTTGACTGATAATAGGTATAGATCGTATAGTAGAAAGATCTATAGATCTATTAACACTACATTACAAAATACAGATCAATTCTTACTTTCCGATACAAAAGCTGGAGAAAATGGACTCCAAGATATCGTCACTATGGATTTCGCCAGTTATCTCACCGAGATGATTCATGGCATATCTGACTTCGAGGGCTAGTAGATCTGTAGAAAGCCCACTTTCTAGACCGTGGCTTATTTTATTCACGCAGTCCAGTGTTTTGCTTAGTGAACTATGATGCCTAGTAGACATTATTACAGATTGATTTAACTGATCACGATCTTCCACTACACAATTGTAGATAGTGTCTTTAAGATGATCAATATTCATTTCGTTTTTAGCTGATAAGGTGATAAGGTGATCTGCAGCAACTAGGTTATGGAACCTGCTAGTGTCAAATGAAGGGAACAGATCCATTTTATTAATTAGCAGAAAGAAATGGCCAGAATAGGCTTTCAGATCGCTGATTGCTCTTTGAAGGGTAGCATTATTATGATCGGATACATCTATGACGTATAAAATAATCTGAGCTTTATCTAAGCTAGAATGAGTTTTCTCGATTCCTATCTTCTCGATTTCATCGTCTGTTGTCCTTAGGCCAGCTGTATCTACCAGCCTAAACTTAATGCCATTAATATTAAGAACTTCTTCTACTGTGTCACGGGTGGTTCCTGGAATTTTGGAAACGATAGCCCGTTCGTCATTTAATAAGGCATTGAGCAGAGTAGATTTACCAACATTGGGGTTTCCAGCGATAACCGTTGATACACCTTCTTTGATTGCGTTTCCCAAGCGAAAGGAATTGAGAAGACCACTAACTTCAGTTTTGAGTTCATTAATTAGGCTTTTGAATCTTTGCCTATCAGCAAATTCTACATCTTCTTCGCTAAAGTCTAATTCTAACTCTATTAAGCTGCCAAATTCAATCAATTGCTTCCTGAGTTCAGAGATCTTAGTCGAGACGCCACCTCTTAATTGCTTTAGCGCCATTTGGTGAGACTGCATGCTATCTGAAGCAACCAGTTCTGCCACTGCTTCTGCTTGTGTTAGATCCATCCGCCCATTGAGATAGGCTCTTTGTGTGAATTCTCCGCCCATCGCTTGTCTAGCACCAGAACGCAAGAATAGATTCAAAATAGCACTAATGATATAAGAAGACCCATGACAACTGATTTCTATAACATCTTCACCGGTGTATGTTTTGGGTGATCGGAATAAAGCGACCAAGCATTCGTCTATAGCTACCTTGTTTTCATCATGGATGCGCCCAAAGAGTACTTTGTGGCTATGACTACTGCTGAGCGCCTTATTATCGAAGAATTGCTGGGTGAGTTGGATACAGCCCTCACCAGAAAGACGGATGATTGCAATTGCACCACTGCCTTGTGCTGTTGATAGAGATATTATAATGTCATTCATATGCATGATTCAATGATACCTAGGCTGGATTAAAAAACATACAATTCTGAGAATTACTTTGTGCTATCAGCATCTGAAAAGACTAAAATTTTATCAAGTTTTTTCTTCAAACTCCTTATTCTTCCTATATTTGCTAGGACGAAATAGTTCTAAGGAACAAATAAACTCGATCTCAATCTTACTCAAAGCATTGAAACTGAGGGGTTTAAGACGAAATCCTCCTCGACATCTGATGCGTATTTCACGTGTATTGAAGATTAGTTTGTTTGTACTTAGTTACAGTACAATCGATTTTTCATTTGATAATAAACTGAAATGTTAACAAAACTCAATCTCAATCCATTCCAATTCAAATTTGGAATTATCTGTTTACTCTTCTTTTTCGGTTTAGGAAGTCAGGCACTACAAGCACAAACGTTTGCTGAATGCGATGATGATGTAGCTGCAGTTTCAGTGGCTATTCCTGCTGGGGCCAGTTGTGATTTTTCAACCACAGTTGTGCCAACTCAAACTTTTCCAAATAGAAGTAATGGTTCATGTTGTGGCGTAGATGCTGGACCTAATACGACCTGTGCGCAGGTTGATATTTCCATTCCTGCTGTTTTGGGCGGTGCATGCGCTGTTAATGTCCTTTTTGAGGGGCAAGCTGCTGGAGTAGCAGTTTCTAGCGATTGCGGAACTCTGATGGCTAATGCGGACGGTAGTTATACTGTTGATGCCGTTCCAGGTACGGTTGTTTCATTGGCTTACTGCAAGAATGGAACACTTAATAATCTGGCAGTTACTGTCTCACTAGTTAATGAAGCGCCTTTCGGTGTTTGTACTGACTTGACAGTTTCTTTAGATGGCGATGGCTTCAGAGAAGTATGGGAAAAGCAATTTTTTAGTAGTGTAACAGATGATTGCACTGCAGAAGAGGATATAATAATTACTGTTGGTCAGACTGAATTCACTTGTGATGATTTAGTTGCTGGTGCTAATGGTTGTTCCACTGCTGTCCCTGTAGAAGTGACTTTTACAGATGAGTGTGGTGCAACGTCTAGTTGTATATCTACTGTAACAGTTGAAGACAATATTCCACCGAACATTTTTTGTCCGCTTAGTAAAGTCATTGACTTAGAAGCGGGCCAATGTGGTCAATTTTCCACACAAGGTACTCCTGCGTTCACAGATAACTGTAGTGCAGTTATATCTCAGACGACAGGTCCTTCAGCTGGTGATTTCCCTACAATTGATTGTACTTCTGGGGAGAGTGATGCTGTGATGTATTCATTCGAAGTTGTTGATGGTTGTCAGAATGTAGCTACTTGTGAGTACACAGTTACTTACGTTAACTTTGAGTCTGAAACATCTAATACCTCTCTTTCTTGTAACGATAGAGTGCATTTGAGTGTCAATATGAGTTGTGGTATCGATTTCACAGCTGATATGTTACTTGAGGGTGGTACTTATGGTTGTCCTGCTTGTTTTCAGGTAAGTGCAATTGAATCACATACAACGACGGCACTAAGAGAATTCACTGTGACTGTGACAGACCCATTAACAGGCAGTACTTGTTGGGGCGTTATTGTCGTTGAAGATAAGCAAGGTCCATTCTTCATCAATGATGATGAGCCAGAGGCGACAGAAGAGTTTGGTCGAGTATGTGGGCCATGTTCTAACATAGAGAACATCGATCCGGATTCTCCATTTTATGATTACGAGAA
>CALEAC010000134.1 GCA_937944095.1 uncultured Saprospiraceae bacterium | reverse complement strand
CAGATTCTGAGATCGTTCGGATGGCAGAAATACTTGCGATGTAGCCACTTTATCGATTACGCTACGGCTGATTAAGAATCTTCCAGCATATCATTCTGCAATCTCACATCTATTTAGGATATTGTAGTATACAAGTAAAACTATGAACCGAAGAATCTTTAGCAAAACCCTAGGGGTAGGCTCTTTATCCGTATTAGGGATGGGCGTAGGCTGTACAACTAAGACAGCCAGCTTAGTCAAGGAGACACAAATCTCACCACCTTTTTTTAAGCTTTCATTAGCCCAATGGTCGTTACATAAAGAAATCCAAGCTGGAAAATTAGACCCTTTTCGTTTTGCACAACGTGCTCAGGGTTTAGGATTCGAAGGACTAGAATTTGTCAGTGGACTATACTATGATTGGCTGAAACAACATAAGAACCAACTCGCTGGGCTGAAGTTGATGAGCAAGCAATTAGTAGCGGCTTCTAATGAGACAGGCATGAAGAATCTCCTCATCATGATAGATGGTCAGGGCGACCTAGGTATCCAAGACAAAGCCAAACGAATAGAGGGTATAGAGAATCATAAGAAATGGATAGACATGGCCGATAGACTAGGCTGTCATTCTATCAGACTGAACCTGTTCGGAGATGGGCCGAGAGAAGCACAAATCGCTAACGCTGCTGATTCGATGAGCAGACTCGCAGATTACGCTAAGGACGTCGGTATTAATATCCTAGTCGAGAATCATGGTGGCCTCTCTTCTGATCCGACTTGGGTCACTGCCGTCATGACAGCAACTAACAGATCTAACGTCGGCACCCTACCCGACTTCGGCAATTTCTGCATCGAGCGCGAAGGCGGTGCTAGATGGGGTGCACCCTGTGTCAATGAATATGATGACATCTACAAAGAAGTAGATATGATGATGCCTTATGCCAAGGCAGTCTCAGCTAAGTCTTATGCTTTCGATGCGAATGGGAACGAAACAAAAATCGATTACTCTAAGATGCTTCAGATAGTAAAAGATGCAGGCTACACAGGCTACATCGGTGTCGAGTACGAAGGTGAAGAGAATGAGGAACAAGGCATCATAGCAACTCGAAACCTACTCATAAAGGCAGCTCAAAAACTTACCTAATGGCTAATCGATCTCAATTATTCAATGCCAGTTGTATAGCGCTGGCAGTTACGGCCATGACCTTTGCGATTAGAGCAGGCATCTTAGGTCAGTTAGGCACTGACTTCGGCCTTACAGATACACAATTAGGACATGTCAATAAAATGGCATTTTGGGGATTCCCATTAGCAACGCTGATCGGAGGACTACTATACAATTATGTGGGCGCTAAGAATATGATGATACTGGCCTTTGTCAGCCACTTGCTAGGACTAGTGTTGACCATATTTGCAGGGGGCTATTGGGGACTACTGATTTCTACTTTCTTTATTGGCTTTGCCAATGGGAGTGTAGAAGCTGGTGCCAATCCGCTGGTCGCAGACCTATACCACGAAAACAAATCTAAGTTCCTTAATAAATTTCACGTTTGGTTTCCTGGAGGCATCGTCATCGGTGCGCTGATCTCAGCCCTGATGACTAATATGAATTCCGGTTGGCAATTACAGATTGCAATCATGATCATTCCAACTTTGATTTATGGCTATCTCATCTTCACCGTCAAATTCCCAGAAACAGAAAACATCAATACCTCGACCAGTACCAATATCAAGGCCTTGCTAAATCCCTTATTTATATTCATGGTGATCTGTATGACCCTGACTGCAACCACAGAGCTCGGTACGCAGCAGTGGGTCGAAAAGATACTAGGCAATGCAGGTGCCCATCCGATGCTTGTACTGGCCTTAGTGACTGGCCTGATGGCTGTCGGGCGTTACTTTGCTGGACCAGTTATCCACAGGCTAAACCCGACTGGTGTCCTCTGGGGCAGTGCCATCATCGCTACCCTAGCCCTTGTACTCATGAGCCAAGCGACAGGCGGTATGGTCTATGTCGCTGCAGTCTTATTTGCCGTAGGCGTGATGTATTTCTGGCCGACGATGATTGGCTTTGTCGGTGAGTATATACCTAAGACTGGAGCACTCGGCATGTCACTGATCGGTGGTGCAGGGATGTTTGCTACAGGAATATGGCAACCGATTATAGGTGGCTGGTTGGATACTGAGCGAAAGTCCGCCTTAGCATCCGGCCTTTCTGAATCAGCAGCAAGCCTGCAGGCTGGACAAGCAACACTCGATAACTTGGCGATATTCCCTGCGGTTCTAACTGTCGCCTTTGGGATTCTATATTTCTTGATGAAAAAGAAAATCAAAACAAGTCTTGAGGATCAGTTATAAATCGATCGGGTTATTTGCAATAATCAGTTCATTGCTAGTCTTAGGTTGCAAATCACTCGACCATAGGGATACAACAACTGAAGAGTGGATCCAACTATTCAATGGGGAGAACCTAGAAAACTGGATCGCAAAGTTTCCACAGCAGCCTATCGGTCATAATTATAAGAATACCTTCCGAGTAACGAAGGGCTTACTACAAGCGAATTACACTGAGTATGACACTTTTCAGAATGAGTTCGGTCATCTATTCTACGATAGTATATTTTCATATTACAGAGTCAGATCTGAATATCGCTTCGTAGGCGAACAACCTCCAGGTGGCGAAGAATGGGCCTATCGTAATAACGGACTGATGCTCCACTGCCAACACCCATCGACGATGACTAACCTACAGGGATTCCCGATGTCACTAGAATTCCAATTACTAGGTGGCAATGGTACTGATGCTCGAACGAATGGTAACCTATGCACTCCTGGTTGTGATGTCATCATAGACGGCGAATTCGTCGAAGAACATTGCATCAGTGCCGATAGCAAGACCTTTCATGGTGACCAATGGATTATCGCTGAGGCGTTAGTTCTAGGAGACTCACTCTTCCATCATATACTGAATGGCGACACGGTTATGACCTATGCCAAACCAACAATAGGCGGATGGCTTCCTGAGTTCGACACCTTGAATTTTGTAAAAGGGACACCCCTTACCGAAGGCCTTATCTCCATACAAGCAGAAAGCCATCCGATAGACTTTAAGTCAATAGCAGTGCTTAACCTATGTGGCTGCATGGACGAAAAAGCAA
>CALEAC010000133.1 GCA_937944095.1 uncultured Saprospiraceae bacterium | reverse complement strand
AAACAAAATTACTGAGCATATAAAGACAGGTTATGTTAGAGATTCTTAAGAGTTGGATAATTGAGCAAGGCTTAGGTATTTCGGCTGCAAACCTTATTGCACGTGGTGTTATTCTGCTATTGATCTTAGGTCTAAGTCTGATAGCTTATTTGCTAGCTAAGCATTTTATTTTGAAAGGCTTGACCGCAATAATAGGACGAACAGAGACCCAGTGGGATGATATGATCCTCAGAAAGAAAGTCTTTAAGCGTCTTGCACTGCTTGCGCCAGCCATCATTATTTACTTGTTTATTGCCATTCCCTTTGAAGGTTATGATTGGGCTATTGCCACGATTACAGGCTTGGTCGTTATATATATGATTGTGATGAGCATACTGGCACTGGATGCTTTTCTGGATGCAGCTCTGGATATTTATCAGACTTATGAAGTATCTAATCGAATTCCCATCAAAGGTTTTATTCAGGTTTTTAAAATTATCATATACTTCACTGCTGCGATCTTCATTATTTCGATATTGGTGAATAAGACACCGATGTATCTATTTAGTAGTTTAGGAGCACTTACGGCAATCTTGATGTTTATTTTCAAGGATGCCATTCTAGGTTTTGTAGCAGGTATACAACTGTCTGCTAATCGAATGGTAGCCAATGGCGACTGGATAGAAATGCCAAAGTATGGTGCTGATGGTGATATTGTCGAAATTGCATTAACTACAGTTAAGGTGCAGAATTGGGATATGACGATCACGACGATTCCGACCTATGCATTGATCACAGATTCATTTAAGAACTGGCGTGGCATGTCTGAATCTGGCGGAAGGCGAATCAAGCGATCAATTAACATCGATCTGAATACTATTCGTTTCTGTACAGAGGATATGCTGATTAGGTATGGCAAAATTCAGTACATCTCTGGATATATAGCTAAGAGTAAAGTTGAGATGGAGAAGCGAAACCGAGTCGGGGAGGTGGATAATTCTAGTGTCGCGAATGGTGTCAGGATGACGAACATAGGAACCTTCAGAGCTTATGTCAAAGCTTATCTAAATAATCACCCGATGATTAATAAGGATATGACCTTGCTTGTCAGGCAACTGGCACCCACTGAGCATGGCTTGCCTATAGAGATATACGTTTTCAGCAAGGATAAGGCATGGGCAAATTATGAAAGTATCCAAGCCAATATTTTCGATCATATATTAGCTGTCGTCAAGGAGTTCGATTTACGGTTATTTCAAGATCCAAGTGGAAGAGACTTTAACAAAGTGATGGCTTAGGCCCTGAGCATCTATTCGCTGTGGGGGGGAGTGCTGGTAGCTTAGGAACTACTAGCTCTTGTTAGACTTCTTTAATTTCTTTTCAGCCCTCTTTTCTTTAAGCGTTTTAGTCGCCTCCTTTTTTACAGATTTCTTTACGTCTTTACTTTTGGCCATTAGTTCTACTTTTTGTGTGTTTTGTGAATTGTTCTTAAGCAATCATCGCTCTAAAATAACTTTTATTGCTCTATCCAAGAACTCATCTTTCCCCATTTTAGTTCCTTCTATCGTTTTGTACGTAGATATATAGAGTAAGATAGCTATGAATATTAGTCCTCGTAGTGCTAGTAAGTTGTAGTGCCTTATAGTTGATAGTTATAGCGTCTGTTCTGTTTAAGCTAGCTTATATCATATGGGCTCAAGCTGCATTTATACATTTATAAATAAGACTTTTTTGATGGAATAATTCCTTTTCATTATTTTGGATGTTACACTGAATAAACACTATGAAAAACCTCACCTTCTTTTTACTTGTATTAGCTAGTTACACCTTAGCATCACAAACTGATAATAAAGATTATTGGCGTTCTGAGAACTTTTCTGGCTTAGCGTTCCGTAGTATCGGTCCCGCACTGATGTCTGGTCGTATAGCTGATATCGCAATACACCCAGATAATGAGAATATCTGGTATATCGCAGTTGGTTCTGGAGGTGTCTGGAAGACGACTAATGCAGGGACGACATGGACGCCCATCTTTGATAACGAAAGTTGTTATTCTACAGGTTGTATCACCTTGGATCCAAGCGACCCTAATGTTATCTGGCTGGGAACAGGAGAGAATGTCGGTGGTCGTCATGTTGGTTTTGGTGATGGTGTCTTTCGCAGTACGGATGGTGGTGCAAGCTGGACTAATATGGGTCTCGAAAGCGCTGAGCATATCTCTAAAATAATAGTGCATCCCACTGAGCCAAATACAGTCTGGGTAGCTGCGCAAGGTCCTCTATGGAGTCATGGTGGTGAGCGCGGTGTATATAAAACAACTGACGGAGGCCAGAATTGGAAGCAGACACTAGGTGATAACGTCTGGACCGGTGCGACAGATTTATTAATCGATCCACGTAATCCTGCTGTACTGTATGCTGCGACCTGGGACAGACACCGGACTGTTGCTGCTTACCTAGGTGGTGGACCTGGTTCTGGAATTCACCGCTCAGATGATGGGGGAGATAACTGGCATAAACTGAGTAGTGGATTGCCGACCTCGAATATGGGGAAAATTGGTATTGCAATCTCCCCTCAAGAGCCAGATGTGATCTATGCAGCTATAGAACTAGATCGGCGTAAAGGGGGTGTCTATCGTTCAGGTGATAAAGGCATGACCTGGTCTAAGATGTCTGATCAGATATCTGGTGGTACTGGTCCACATTACTATCAGGAACTATACGCTTGTCCACATCAATTCGATCGAATATACTTGATGGATGTACGCATACGAGTATCCGATAATGGTGGTAAGCACTTTCGAAGATTAAGTGAGAAGTATAAGCACTCTGATAATCATGCCATCGCCTTCAAGGCGAATGATCCTGATTACTTATTGGTCGGATCTGACGGTGGCCTATATGAGTCGTTTGATCTGGCAGAGAATTGGAAGTTCTTCGATAATCTACCACTCACACAATTCTATAAAATTGCAGTAGATGATGCCGTGCCTTTCTATAATGTCTACGGCGGTACCCAAGATAACTCGACAGAAGGCGGCCCATCCCGAACAGATAATGTACAGGGTATCCAGAATGGAGATTGGAAGATTGTTCTTAATTGGGATGGTCATCAGCCAGCCTGTGAGCCAGGTAATCCAAATATTATGTATGGTCAGCGCCAACAAGGAACACTCAGTCGAATCGACCTTGAGAAAGGAGAGGTGATTGATATCAAACCTCAAGCAGGACCCGGTGAACCCTATGAGCGATTTAATTGGGACGCACCTATTCTAATCAGTGAGAATAAGCCAGAGCGAATTTACTTTGCTTCACATCGAGTATGGAAGTCCGAAGATAGAGGTGATAACTGGACAGCTATATCAGAAGATCTGACGCGAAATGAGAATCGCCTACATCTGCCTATTATGGGTGGTGTCCAGAGTTATGATAATCCATGGGATGTATATGCGATGGGGACATATAATACGATTGCTAATATTGCTGTCTCACCTTTTGATGAAAACATCATCTATGCTGGAACCGATGATGGCCTGATACATATGACTGCTGACGGTGGCAAGACCTGGACGAAGAAAGAAGTATCTTCTATCTCAGGTGTTCCTAAGCGGGCTTATGTGAATGACATCCGAGCGGACATCCATGATAAGAGTACAGTCTATCTAGCTATGGATAACCATAAAGAAGGTGACTACAGACCTTATCTATATAAGAGTACGGATATGGGTAAGACGTGGAAAGCCATAACTGATGGCTTATCGCAAAGGAATCTGGTATGGCGTATCGTACAGGATCATGTCGATCCAGAATTGTTATTCATAGGCACGGAATTCGGCGTCTATTTCACTGTTAATGGCGGGAAGAAATGGACCCAACTAAAAGGAGGTCTGCCGACTATCTCATTCAGAGATATGAAAATACAGCGAAGAGAAAATGATCTAATCTGTGGGTCGTTCGGTCGATCTATTTATATCTACGATGACATCTCAGCATTCAGAGAGATATCGGAAGAGCAGATGGATAAGCCTGCACAACTTTTCAGTACTAGAGATGCTTTATGGTATATTCCAAAAGCCAACACCAGCTTCAATAGTAAGAAAGCGAATCTAGGATCGGAACATTATGTCGCTGATAATCCGGAGTTTGGAGCAGTCTTTACTTACTATCTAAAAGAAGGTCATCAGTCACTAAAGGAACGTAGAAAGGAAGAAGAGAAGAAAGCCGCAGAAATGAAAAAAGCCATACAGCCTCAATCATGGTCTGCGCTCGATACAGAACTATCAGAAGATAAGGATAGGTTGTGGCTGGTGATTAGTACTGCCTCTGGTGATGTGGTCAGACGTGTCGCCTGCAAGAACAAAAAGGGTTTCCATAGAGTAGCTTGGGACCTTAGATATCCTGCTTCTCAGCTGGTAGAACTGAATCCACGTAAGAGAGGGGAGTGGGACGAAGCTCCTAAGGGTATACTCGCAGCAACCGGCACCTATACGGCCCAGTTAGTAATGGAAAGTGCTGGACAATCAGAGAACCTTTCTGAGGAGGTCACCTTTAAGGTTAAGCCACTGCATAAAGTCGAGAATATCAAAGAAGCAGAAGCTTTCTGGAACGAGTATGCAGAGCTGATTAAAGCAGCCTCACATTTCCAGAGCCGCGTCAGTGCAACCAATCAAAAACTGAAAGCAATAGATCGAGCGCTACTGCAATCTAATTTATCTGCAAGTGATTATGCCTCTATACTTAGGACAGCTAAAGAGGACATGAAGCAATTAGATAATGATATGAATGGCAGTGCAGCAAAAAGAGAAATTGGAGAGAAGACAATACCTACGATGGGTGACCGTATGTTCTCGCTCTATCTTGGAATTGCTAATTCGACTTACGGTCCGACAGGAACTCATAAGGATATCGTAAAGTGGATTAAGTCAGACCTCAGCTCTTATAGTCAGAGACTGACAGAGGTAGATGACAACGTCAAGAAATTAGCAGAACTGATATTAGCTGCAGGTGGGCCACATATAGAAGGGATAGATGTACGATAGTTGTATTGTATATTGTATAAGGTGATTTTATAATAGTGCCATCTAATTGCCCTATGCCGTATTTCTAAATGACTATAAAAAAAAGAGGCTGCCTCATATATGAGACAGCCTCTTTACTTTTATATTACTTGCTGTAGTCTATCTTGCGAAAGAACCAAGAATAACATAAGTCGTCGGATCTGTAGTTGTGATGTCCTGTAATGGATCATGTACAACCAAGAACCCCTCATAATTAGTGATTATCTCGGTGTAGCTCAATGTAGAGGTTGTTGTAGCTGATGCATCTCCGCCTGTTCCAATGATTGCATTAGCAAACACATTAGAATTTGGTGTCTCTATATAAGGTGTACCATTAGGTGTTGTCGTTGCATCTGCAACATCATGAGCGTGAGTATTATAAGTTTCACCGTCCATTGTGTTCTTTAGTGTAACAGTGATTTCAGAACCACCCGCTTCTAGTTCCTTGACCTCGATCGTCGCGCCTAGGTCATCAGCGTGTGTGCCAGCATATGCGAAAGTCGCAGCAATCTGTCCTGTGTTGAAACTATAATCATATTCTGATGATTCTAGACTGTCACCACAAGAACTCATGAAGAATATACATAAGAATGCACAAGCAATTGAGCTTAATTTAACTAATGAAATTTGAAAGATTTTCATGTCTGATATTTATTTAATGAATTAATAATTTATACCTAGTAAATACAACAAATGGTATGTTGATTTGTTTTTTTTTATTATGTGTTAACTTTTAATTACTGATGGAACTAAGTCATCTAAGTCTGATGTCAATGCAAAGCGATTGTGTCCATTTTGGAGTAATTGTACGGTCGTTTATGACGTTCTAGCAACAACCGCTTCCAGGCGTGCAAGCAGAGATATCTTGGAACGCAGCCGTCGTATGTTCTGTTTCAAGTGAGGGAATGCCACAATCATCTTTAGCTAGGCAGTCGGTATGTTTATTGGTTAGTATAAGTTTAGAGCCATCGAAATCCAGATTGTACTTACCTATCGTGTCAGCTTGGTATTCTACTTCGACCTCGTGATCTCCTATGCCTAAAATCTGTTCAGAAAGCGAAATAATATCAAGAAGCTTTTGTGGTTCCAGTCTATGATCTATGTCATCTGCAGTCCATAACTGAAAATTAACCACTTCCTCTTGCCTACGTGTGCCTCCGCAATCGATAAAGTCCTTAGTGATCTTGCCGACTTCTGTAACATGGAAATGAGTCGGCACCAAATCGCCAGAAGGCAATTGAAATATGACTTTTTCTATTTGTGTGAGTGCTGCTTTGACTGCTGATAGTTTCATCCTAGTTGTCACTTAAATTGGCACAAAGGTATTCTATATTTTTCGAAGGAAACCTATTAAATTGACTAAAAGAAGAGCACAATTACCTCTGAAAAGGCACTTTTGTGGTTGTTATCTGATTTTCTCCAGCTTTGATTGTATCAGGCAAGTTCTATCTTGTGACCTACAAGGTATAGAGTTAATAAATGTATATGGCAGAAAAGGAAGGCGAAACTAAGTTGACTGATGAGCAGATTGAGGAGTGTATTAGAGTGCTAGATATTCTTACCTCTGATACCAATCAAATATTTGATATCACAAGGGATAGACGTAAAGCGCTGCTCATGGCAGCTGGTAAGCTATCTCGGCCAAGTAGAGAAGAGTTCCACAGACGTAAGAAAGATGCTAAGAAAGCAGCTAAGCGTAAAATTGTGGAAAAAGATAAGCATGCTCGCAAGAATACCGGTATACGTAGCGCACGAGAAGCCTCTGTCTTTATCGCCCCCCAAATGCTGGCGCTAACAGGTGATGAAGCAGCTAGAGAAGTCTTACTGGAATCTCCACGAAACTGTTATGTATGTAAGACACAGTATGATCGCATACATCACTTCTATGATTCCATGTGTAAGGAGTGTGGTGACTTTAATTATGCTAAGCGATTCCAGAATACAGATCTAACTGATCAGGTTGCCTTAGTTACCGGCTCACGGTTGAAGATAGGTTACCATATTACACTAATGATGCTCAAAGCTGGCGCCACTGTGATAGCAACGACGCGGTTCCCCGTAGACTCAGCTATCCGCTATGCGAAGGAACCAGATTTCAATATATGGGGACACAGGCTCAAGATTCATGGACTAGATCTGAGGCATATTCCTAGCGTTGAGATATTTTGCGACTATATCATTCAGCAATACGATCGGTTAGATATACTGATTAATAATGCGGCTCAGACGGTGCGTCGACCATCTGGTTTCTACAAGCACCTGATGGAAAATGAGGGTAAGGCGATTTCAGAATTGCCGCCCTTTGCCCAAGAAATATTGACTGATCATTATGCTTGTATGAGTGAATTACACCAGCTTAGTGCTGGCTTCGAAGAGAATCAAGGTAAGAACTTACCAGTAACATGGCATGGCAAGCAGCTGGGTATAGGCATTACTGCTTCAGCTAAGTTATCACAGATCCCATATTCTATAGATGACTCCCTTACACTTAGTGAAGTGTTTCCGGAAGGCAAACTGGACGCTGACCTACAGCAAGTTGACTTGCGCAAGGTTAATAGCTGGCGATTAAAACTGGGTGAGATTAATACCAACGAAATGTTAGAAGTGCAACTGGTTAATTCAGTCGCACCTTTTGTACTATGCAATAGGTTAGCTGACCTCATGAAACGTGAGAATACTGGGATGAAGCATGTGATTAATGTTTCTGCAATGGAAGGTAAGTTCCACCGTTGGCATAAGGAAGACAGACATCCTCATACCAATATGGCTAAAGCGGCACTTAATATGATGACCCATACGGCAGCCTCTGATTTCGCTAAATTTGGTATTTATATGAATGCGGTGGATACGGGTTGGGTTACAGATGAGGACCCTATCGATCTAGCAAAATCAAAAGAAGAGATTCATGATTTCCAACCACCGTTAGACATCGTTGATGGCGCTGCGAGAGTACTCGACCCATTATTCGATGGGATAAACACAGGCAAACATTGGTGTGGCAAATTCCTAAAGGACTATCGACCGATTGACTGGTAGTTAACAATTGCGTTCTTACTGATTTATTAGAACCTTGCTTACCTGCTTTCGGAGCTGAGGAATGAGCTCTGCTGCAAACCAGTCGTTTTTTTTCAGCCAGATATTATTTCGTGGCGATGGATGGGGTAGTGGTAGATATTGTGGGAGGTAGGCTTTGTAATTTTGGACTGTCTCCGTGAGCGTTCTTTTCTTCAGGTCACCGAGATAGTAAGCTTGTGCATAGCTGCCAATGAGAAGAGTAAGTTCTAGGTCAGGCATCATTCTAAGTAAACTTTCATGCCAGAGGGGGGCACATTCTTTCCGAGGAGGGAGGTCTCCTGATTTGCCTTTGCCAGGATAACAAAATCCCATCGGCACAATTGCAAATACTTCTGGCCGGTAGAATGTTTCTTCGCTTACATCTAACCATTCCCGGAGTCTCTGACCACTCTTGTCATTCCAAGGTATTCCAGTCTTGTGGACGATTAATCCAGGGGCCTGACCTATGATGGCAATTTTGCTCCTGGGATGTACTGATAGGACTGGATTGACCCCAGTAGCAAGCTGTGGTAGGCAGACTTCGCAATTTCGGATTTCTTTGACGAGCTTTTTCATCT
>CALEAC010000132.1 GCA_937944095.1 uncultured Saprospiraceae bacterium | reverse complement strand
TATAAATTATAAGTAACCGTTGTGCGAATTACTTGGCAGGGTCTTCTTTAGGCAACTCATAGTCAGGTACTTTCTTTCCGAAAACCTTGAAGTATCTTCTAGGATTGAGTCTTATATCCTGTAGTAATAAGTCCATATTCTTAGTCGTGGCTTCCAGGTTGTTATAGAGGTCCTTATCCTTCATCATCAAACCAAGCGACCCTTTTTCATCACCCATAGCGGCAATTAGTTGGCTCAGTTCTTTGACAGTAACTTGCGCTTCGGTCATGGTGCCTTCTACAGAAGCAAGACTGGTCGTTGCTTGGTCGATGGTCTTATTCGCTTTCCCGACAGTTTCTGACATCGATACTTTTGCTAGATCTGAGGTTAGCGTCCCTAGGTCATTAAGAATGCCAGAAAGCTTATCGTTACTGCTAACTAGTGACTCTGTGAGGATAGCCATATTAGCTAGTGTAATTTCTAAATTCTTAGAAGAGTTATTCATCAGATCAGAGAATCGACTTGTTGATTGAGCTAAGTTGTCCATCGTTATAGACAAGTTTCTAATTGTTTTATCGAGCTCTGCATCTGAGCCTTCCTTTCCGAGGTTACCAATTGTTTTATCGAAACTTGAGGTCAGGGCATTGATATGTGGTTGTAACTCGTCTTGACTTATAATACTGCCCAACATACCGACTACGCTACTCTCAAAAGTAGACCCAGCCACCGCACAATTAGACCCATTACAATATTTATCAAAGATTAAAACGAGCTCTCGACCACCCATAGGGCTTTCTGAGCGTATCTCTACATGTGTATTCTGAGGTAATAAGATTTCCTTCTTAACTTGGAAGCCTAATCTAATTTGCTTGATATTGTCAGGAACAGGTTCTATAGAATTGACTGTGCCGACTTGGTAGCCATTGACTAATACTGGGGTCGCTGTATTGATTTGCTTAGCATTGTCTATAATGGTGTGGAAGGTCTTGTCGCCACTCAGTAGATTCTGACCAGAAATGTACTTGAATCCCCAAATCGAAATGATTCCGGTCATAATAGCAAATAGGGCGATAATGATCTCTCTTCTCATAAGCGGCAAAACTAGGATTAATTAGTAACTCGTATTAGGCATTCAAACCGATTCTTGCCTCAAATAGGCAATAATTGATTGCGCTAGTTGGTCAGCTAACCGATTCTGATAGGAATTTCGCTGCAAGTTGTATCTATCTGATGGATTAGTCAAATATCCGATCTCTAATAGAACGCTGGGCACCTGACTATATTTCAAAACCCTGAAGCGGCCTTGCTTTACACCTCGATTATTAATAAGCGCTTGTCGGCTGATGCCTCTTTGTATGTGCTGAGCGAGCTCGATACTCTCTGTTCTTGCTTTTTGTTGATGTAGATTGGATAGGATTGCATTAGGCCCGGACAGGTTATTGGTCGTCTCGGAGGCGTGTTCTTCATGATTGTGGCCACATTCTACTGCTTGCTCACCATATACATAAGTCTCAAAACCCTTGACGACCGATTCGTGATGTGCATTACAATGTATAGATACAAATGCATCGGCTTGTATCTGATTACCATAAGCTGTACGTTGCTGTAGTGGCACTGCAGCATCGTCAGTCCTGGTATAGATTATATGGATATAAGGATCTAACTCCGTGATCTTCTGACCTAGTCGTCTAGAAAACGCTAAAGCAATGACCTTTTCATGGAGACCTGGAACGACACAACCTGAGTCGTAGCCCCCATGGCCTGGATCGATAACGAGGGTCATGACTTGTTTGTCTTTAGCTGTTTCAGGGGGTTGCAGTGAGCTGCTATCTGATACAAAGACCTGAGCCGCTGATAGGAGTAGTATAGTTAAGCAAGTTTCAGTGAACATCATAAGTCACTTATAATGAATTATAAATGTATTACAATAATTTATTATATGTACATGTGTTCATGGGCACCCTTAGCAAGATTGCTGTTAATAAAGTGATAAATCAGGTCTTAGGCTTATTAGAAAGAGATCATACATACGTCTAAGTAGTTACCGCAGTGTTATAGAATCTCTAAATACTTTGACTTTGTTATTTCGTTATAGTATTATGCTTTTCTTGCGTCTACTCGTTTAATTATTTGGAGGTGAACAGAAAATCTACGATTCTGGACCTAACTATCTTATAATGAGTCATAAATAGATTAATTTCATTTTTAATATGAATTTGGATAGTGTCCTTTAGATTCTCTTATATCATCTCTATTTCTATACTAGCTCTGAGCTTATCAGGACAGTCAGATACCTTGCCGGTACTCGTGCCAGTAGTGGATACCACAATTCAGTTATCAGAAAACTTAGATTCTATACCTCCTATAGCGTCAGATGAGCCTGTAGGAGAAATGGTTAAGATCGCCGATAATGATTTAGATAAGGAACTGGTCTATGGTGCAATCGATTCCTCTCTCTATAATCATGAAGAAAATTTAATGTACCTCTATGGTTCTGCCTACGTGAACTATGGAGATAAGAAATTGAAAGCCGATTTGATTATCCTCGACATGGAAAATAAGATCGCTGAGGCCACCATATCAGACCTCAAGCGGAATCCAACACCACCGACTTTTTCAGATGGGGGCAAGACATATCAATATAAAGGGCTCAAGTATAATTTCGAAACAGAGAAGGGTATCGTCTACGATGCTGTGACTAATGAGGGCGAGTTCCTCGTACATGGTGCTAAGACAAAGTATGTGAGTGCTGGTAGTGATAGATATAGTGACGGGGATGTTATCTATAATGCGAATTCACTGATTACCACCTGTAAGCATGAGCATCCACACTTTGGTTTTCGTGCAAAGAAGCTCAAAGTCATTCCTGATAAGGTGATCGTATCAGGGCCAGCCAACCTCGAGATCGCTGGCGTACCAACACCACTTTGGTTGCCATTCGGCTTCTATCCACTCACTCAAGGTGCAAGTACAGGACTAATCTTTCCTCAGGGATATCAGTTCCACTCTAAGGAACTCGGCTTCGGTTTATCAGGTTTCGGTTGGTATTTTCCATTCAATGATAATATACACACCAGTGTAACAGGCACCATATACACCAAAGGTAGTTGGGGGTTAAATGCGAGTACTAATTATGCTAAGAAGTATAAGTATAGAGGATCAGTTAATCTATCCTATGATAATTTCAAAACAGAACAGATTACAGAACAGGGTTTTCAGAAGATACCGAACCCTGGCTACAATATTTTCCTGAGGCATACGCAGGACTCTAAGGCGCATCCATTCATTACGATTGGAGGCGATATAAAGATAGATGGTAGAAATAACCGGAGTCGCGTGTTCAATGATGTAGAAAGCGTTCTTACGAATACCTATAGATCAAGTTTTAAGTTGACACATAACATGCCTAAGACGCCATTCACGTTTTCGTTAGGGTTCACTCATGATCAGAATACCAATACCCATAAGATGAATATCACCTTGCCTGATGTTGATTTGGTGATGAAAACGATATATCCGTTTGAGAGAAAAAACCAAGGAGGTAATAAGAAAAAGTGGTACGAGAAGACAGCATTCAGCCATTCTGCCAAATTGAAGAACTTCACCACGACGACAGATTCTACCTTGTTTTCCCAAGAAACATTGGATAATATGAGGTCTGGCTTACAGCAAAAAGCCAAATTGTCACTGAGTAATAATGTGCTGAAATACTTCAATCTGACCCAGACGATTAACTACAGTGAGACCTGGGTGCTCCATACGATTGACAAGCAATTAGAGCAAGTCTCCGAAGTGATTGATAGTGTGGAGACCTTTAGAGATTCTATCTACGATGAAGTCAAATTATCCCCAGATGCCTATCGTAATATGAGTGCAAATATGAGGCTATCGACACAGTTATTTGCCCTCAAAACCTTTAAGAGAGGTCCTATACGGGGGATTAGATTGATGACCAAGCCAAGTATCGGCTATGCCATTACCCCAGACCAATCACAGCTAGTAGATACCTTGGTCTATTTTGATGGGTCTGAACGGCAATTAGCTTTTTCTAGATTTGATAGGGGACCGTTCGGGAATCCTCGAGTAGACCGTCTATCCTCTAGATTAACTTATGGCTCTTCTAGCAATGTCTTAGAGTTGAAATACTTCAATAGAAAGGATTCGACAGAAAAGAAAATCAAATTGCTCGACCGAACCACCTGGGGCGGTGATTATGATTTTGCTAAGGACACGCTTAATTGGAGTCGACTATCAGTTACCACAGGTACGACCTTATTAAAAGGCATTTCTCAATTAAATACCGGTTGGAGTTTTGATCCGTATATAAAGCGTAATGGAAAACGACTCAATGAGACAGTCTATGCTAATAGAGGAAAATTAGTCCGATTGGAATCTGGAAACATCAGCATATCCACCTCATTGACCTTTAAGAAAATAAAATCTTTGTTAGGTCTCAATTCGTCAGGAAGCAGTCAGAGCAATAGAAGTAAACCGGATGATGACTTCAGCTTCAGTGGTTTGCCCGATGGCATGGAAGCAGGGCTGAACCAGCCATTGGATCTAGAGCAAGATGCCCATCTGATGCCATTCTCTTCCTTGCTAGAGAGCCTCACCTTAAGTCATGAATTCAGATATAATTTCTTCACCGATACAGAAGGTCAGGTTGACACAGAAATCAGAACCAATTCTATCACGCTAAGAGGTACTCTGCCATTGACAGAAAATTGGTCTGTGAGGTTAGGGAGTTTCAGTTATAACTTGGTCGACAAACGGCTAGGCTATTCTGCCATAACTTTTGACAGGAAGCTTCACTGCTGGAATATGTCTTTCTCATGGTTTCCGACTAGGGATACTTATTCGTTTTTTATCGGCGTGAGTTCTAGTGCCATTAGTTTCCTCGAGTATAACTATGGCCAGAATAATACAGACGGCTTCTTCGGCAGGTTCTAGTTGGATCTAACTAGAAAACCTTCCTGGATAGTTAACCCTCTATTCTGGATAAGTAACTGATTGTTCGCCGGCATACAAGGTGGTTCTAAGCCACTGCATAGACCATCGTCAACGACCTTTACCGGAATAGGCCCGAGCTGTATGACCTGATAATTGGGTCGTTTTTGGGATGGTAGTTTCACGGCATGTATGGTAGCTGTTTCCATAGACTTCCCTTTGGTCACAATCATTCTAGTCCAACTGAGGACGACTAGGATTATTAATCCTGTTTTCAAAACACGATGATTCTTAGGTGAAAATCGATTCACGATTGGCCAACTACTTAGAGCGATTAAGCAACTTATCCATGGCCATCCAAATCTTATTGCCGGGAAGGACAGAAACCAAAAAACCGAAACTCCTAGACAGAATACCAAGAGGGGGAGGTGACCTATCAGCTTTCGCTTAAATGAAATTAGAAACAGGCTAGCTACCCATGCTAACGGCAGGCCCACTAAGACAGCTAAGCCCAAGAGATGTTTTTGTTGGTTCTCTATCCAGTGGGGTAGCCATTCAGCGAGTGACCATGATTGGATGCCGTCCAGTAAGTAGGTTGGTCTAATGATATTCACCTTAGCAAATTCCCCAATAATCTGGTAATTGGGCATAATAACTTCCTTAGGTATTTTCCACTCAACAGAGAAAAGATCTATAAAGTAGAATGGAAAAACGAGATACCCAGAAATCAGAACATTTCTTATCAGCCACGGCAGCAAATATAGACCTGAGATGACGATGCCTATGACGAGGTGTCTACGTAAACTAGTGTAACTGAGTAAGATGGGTATGATGCCTAGTAATACACAGAAGGGTCTTATCGTGACCATAAAAGCGACTATAATACAAAGGATGATAATCTGACTTGCCTGAGCTGAAGAGTTTCTTTTGCTGTCCAAGAATTCATGGAATAAGAATAAGGACGCCATGATCGTCAGGTAATCAGCATCCATCGTACAGACTAAAAACGAAAAAGGGAAGACCAAGGCAAGGGCCGACAGGATGTTTGCTGAGGTCAGCTGTTGACTGGACTGTAGTCCAATAAGATTCGATATGAAATATTGATTGAACCAAATAAAGAAGAGGCCATTGAGCGCATACAAGTCTTGTCCCAGAACCGTTTTTGTGTTGCAAAGGGCGTAGAGCATGTACAGATTAGAGTTGAAGCCGATGCGCGCATTGAGATTCGCAATACCTGGGACAACACCATAATGTTCTATCCACTTTGTCGTCGGAAGATAATAAGCAAAGTGATCAGCAAAGGCGACTGTCTGGTAGCTGAGTAGGAGGGCGACAAAGAACAATAGAGAAAGCAGCCATAAGGACTTAGGGTCTATTTTTAGTTTGATCTGTTCTTTGAGGTAGATAAAACTTCCTAGCGCAATGACCAGCAGCGAGATCCGGCACAGGCCACCAATAGGGCCGAATAGAGACCAGATATCCCCTAACATGGTCACACAAGCGATACCAGTAAGTAGATAATAGATGGGTGAAAAAACAAGTTGGGGCGACTGGCCCATAAGCTTAGCTGTGAGTGCTACGATAAGTCGCCCAATAAGATAACTTGTAATAGAGATGAAAAGCCAATAGAGAAGGAAGGTGAGCACAGCGTTATTTTAGCATACTGCCCTTAGCTGCCCACCAGGGATGAATATCCATGATTAATCTATTGGCAATCACTGCGGGGTCCATCGCTACGAGTGCTTTGACTTCTTCGATGTTAGGCACGTTATAGATAACGATACCCTTAAGTGGTCCACTATCTCCCATCGGCCCAGCTAGGTCGATTTTGCCCAATTGAGCCAAACTATCCATGTGGGCCATATGTCCAGCCTGAATGATGGCCACCTCTTCAGGACTGTGGGTCCTATCAGGTCCAGCCTTAAGTAAGACTATGAAATACTTTTTCATCACATAGGTGGTATCCCCATCTACCATTTCGAAAGATTCATAACCTAAGGAATCTACTTGTATGTCCTGAGCCGAAACAAATCTTGTCGTAAGGAGGATAAGTCCCCAAAAGACAGTAAAAATCTTGATAAATGGCATCTTACTAGGTGTTGAAATAAATGAGGTAATAAAGAATATATATGCTATCTTTGCGGCTGCTAAAATACGATTTCAGTAATCCTTTTTGGTTAAATAAACAATATGGCAGAGTACCTAACACCACAGAAGAAAGAGGAAATCTTTCAAGAACACGGCGGCAGCAAAACTAATACTGGCTCCATAGAAGGCCAGATAGCCTTATTCACTTTCAGAATAACTAGTCTCTCAGATCATCTACAAGTTAACAAGAAAGATCACTCTTCTAGAAGAGCTCTGTTGACACTAGTAGGTAAGAGGAGAAGACTACTTAACTATCTTTCTAAGAAAGATATCAATAGGTACAGAGAGCTTATCGACAAATTAGATATCAGAAAGTCCTCTATAGAGAGCTCTGGTAGCTACTAGAAAATTACATCAGGTAAGATTCGGAAAGTATTAATAGTCTTACCTAAGGTTCTATTAACCAATTACTTACAATAGTAATATCAAAAATTAATGCCTTATGGGTAATCAGACAGCTATTTCCACTTCTTTTAAATTACCTAATGGAGAAGAAGTTACGATAGAAACAGGAAAACTCGCTACACAAGCACACGGTTCTGTTGTAATTAAGGTCGGGAAGACCATGCTCTTCTGCTCTGTTGTATCAGCATATGAGCCTAGAGAAGGACAGAATTTCTTTCCACTATCAGTAGATTATCAAGAAAAATTTGCCTCAGTCGGAAGAATTCCAGGTAACTTCTTTAGAAGAGAAGCAAGACTATCTGATTACGAGATACTCACATCTAGATTAGTGGATAGAGCGATTAGACCCCTATTCCCTGATGGTTACATGACGGATACTCAAGTAATCATCAATCTGATCTCAGCAGAAGATGACAGATTGCCTGACGCATACACTGCGCTCGCAGCCTCTGCAGCACTTTCTGTTTCAGATATTCCCTTCGATGGTCCTCTATCAGAAGTGAGAGTAGCTAAGATAGAGGGAGAATATGTTGTAAATCCTGCTAAGTCAGCACTAGAAAACGCAAGCCTAGATATCATCGTTGCGGCCACTATGGACAATGTCATGATGGTAGAGGGCGAAATGAAAGAATGCCAAGAAGCAGAATTAATAGATGCAATCAAGGTTGGTCATGACGCAATCAAGGTACAATGTGAAGCCCAATTAGCTCTCGCTAAATTGGTTGGAGACAAAGCCATGATTAAGAGAGAAGTCGTCCTTCCTGAGATTGATGAAGAATTGATGACTTATGTCAAGTCCAAAACTGTCGATGGCATCTTAGCTGTTGCAAGAGGTGGCCTAGATAAAGTCGCTAGAAAGGAAGGATTGACTCAAGTAAAAGAGGAACTCAAAGAGGCCCTAATTGCTGAAAAAGGTGAGGAATATGCTGCAGAGCACATGGGTACAGCTAAGTCTTACTTCGATAAAGTGAAGAAAGAGACAATCAGGAAAATGGTCCTGGATGAGAATATCAGATTGGATGGAAGACCATTTGATAAAGTAAGACCAATCTGGACAGAGGTGGATTATCTACCTTCTGCGCATGGTTCAGCAATCTTCAATAGAGGTGAGACACAATCATTGACCTCATTGACTTTGGGTTCTAAGTTGGACCAGCAGCGAATCGACACTGCAATGGATAACTATTTCAGCAAGTTCATACTTCATTACAATTTCCCTGCATATTCTGTAGGAGAGACTAAGCCTATGAGAGGTCCTGGACGTAGAGAAGTTGGTCACGCTAACTTAGCTGCTAGAGCACTTGCTCAAGTCTTACCATCCGATACACCATATACAATCAGAATCGTTTCTGACATCATGGAATCTAATGGTTCTTCTTCTATGGCGACGGTATGTGCAGGATCACTGGCCCTTATGGATGGTGGTGTACCTATAACCAGTCCAGTATCTGGAATCGCAATGGGTATGATTGCAGAAGGAGATAAGATGGCTATCCTAAGTGATATTCTAGGTGATGAGGATGCCCTCGGAGATATGGACTTCAAGGTGACTGGTACAGAAAATGGTATCACTGCTTGTCAGATGGATATCAAAATCGACGGCCTCCCATACAGTACGTTAGAAAAGGCCTTAGCACAAGCTAAAGAAGGCAGGATACATATCCTGAACGAAATGGCGAAGACCTTATCAGCACCTAATAGTGATTACAAGCCACATGCACCAAGAATAGAAGAGATAATAATCGATAAGAGTTATATCGGTGCGGTTATCGGACCTGGAGGAAAGGTAATACAAGATATCCAAGCTAGAACTGGTACAGTTATTAATATCGAGGAAGTCGATAATAAAGGTATCGTCTCTATCTCATCTAATGACGCAGCGTCTCTCAAGATTGCAAAAGATGAAATACTGGATATCGCATTCGAGCCATCAGTAGGAGATGTCTTCGATGCCAAAGTCGCATCTGTACAGACTTATGGTGTCTTTGTTGATTTCAAAGGCAAGAGTGGCTTATTACACGTCTCTGAGATTTCACATACAAGAATCAAAGATGTATCAGAAGTATTCAATGTCGGCGATGACCTCAAGGTCAAACTAATCGGCGTGGATCCCAAAACAGGGAAATTCAGACTATCTAGAAAAGTCCTCCTTCCTAACCCTAACGAAGCCTAGATCTAAACCAAACTCACATATATTTACCGACAGATAAAAGAACATATTAAATTTTTTTCTAATATATTCTTTTATTTGTCATCTCCGTTACTATCTTTGTGACGCCCACCTTACTTAGAACCTTACTCAAGACGTATTTATCGTTAATTGGTAAATAACCTGACCATATCTGAACTTAATTGGTCGGAATCTTGTAACTACTGCAATAGGTTTAAATAAATTTTTCGAGAATAGCAAGGATCTTTTGAGAAAGGATCCTGGAAACATGGTTTAGATGAGACAATTAAAAATCACTAACAAGATTACAAGTCGCGAGAGCTTAGCGCTCGACAAGTATCTTAATGACATCTCCAAGATTGAGATGCTTACACCCCAAGAAGAAGCAGATTTAGCAAGAAGAATAAGAGAAGGTGAACATGGCGCCCTGGAGCGAATGACGCAAGCCAATCTTAGATTCGTTGTATCTGTCGCAAAACAATACCAAAATCAAGGCTTATCACTAAGTGATTTGATTAACGAAGGCAATGTAGGCCTGATGAAGGCAGCTAAAAGATTCGATGAGACTAAAGGTTTCAAATTCATCTCTTACGCTGTATGGTGGATAAGACAGTCTATCTTGCAATCTATAGTAGAGTACTCTAGATTAGTTAGATTACCACTTAATAAAGTCAGTTCTTATTCCAAAGTGAATGAAGCATATGTTTCTTTCCAACAACAATTCGAAAGGAATCCGACACATGAAGAATTAGCAGATTCATTAGAAATGAAAGTTTCTGATATCGTTAATGTCTTACAGGGAGGAGGTCGACATCTTTCCATGGATGCACCAGTTGGTGGAGAAGATGGGGACGCATCTATGCTTGACCTCTTTATAGAAGCAGATCAGAAGGCACCAGACCTTAGATTGATGCAGGATTCGCTAAAGGATGAGGTAAAGTATGGCCTGTCGCTCCTTAGCTCTAGAGAAATAGAGGTACTCTCAGCTTATTATGGGCTGAATGGACAAAAATCCTTTACACTAGAGGAGATTGGCGAACTATACGGTTTGACAAGAGAGCGTGTGAGACAGATCAAAGAAAGATCGCTAAGAAGACTGAGAAAGTCAGTCAATAGAAATGCATTGAAATCATATCTAGGCTAAGTCTAGACTAAGATTCGCGATAATATAGAAAGCTCATAGGCATTGCCTATGGGCTTTTGTATTTTTATGTTTAAAGTTTTCTTATGGGAGTGGTGTCTGGAACTAATGACTGCCTTTTCATAGTTATTTGAATGTATTTTGAAATTAATAGATAATAAATAGACGACCTAATGTATAGAATAATACTAACACTCGCTTTCCTTATACCAGTGACAACTGGTGTTTTCGCTCAAAGTAATGAAGAGGCAAAGCCTACACCAGAATCCATGGAAGATGCTTTACAAGAAATGACCAAAGCACTAGATACGATGGATCTGAATGCTCTGCTCAGCCAAGGTATGTCCATGATACAAGGTTTAGATGGTACTGGAATGGACCTGAAAGGTTTAGGTCTAACGGATTCTCTAGGAAATGTACAAGGCTTAGAGGGCATCATTTCACAGTTGATGCCAGGCATGGAGAACATGGATATGGGCGAAATCAATAAGATGATGGAGCAAAGCATGAAAATGATGCAAGGCATGGACATGAGCGAATTCCAGAAGCTATTTGAAGGCATAGATATGGAACAATTCGAGGGTATGATGAAGGGCTTCGATATGGAACAGTTCAAGGAGATGATTCCAGCTCAACCAGGTGAAGCAAAGCCAAACGAAACTAAGGACGGCCTCAAGAAGATCTAGATTCTTATGAGGACCAGAATATATGGCTGTCTAACATAACAGCTTGTTATAGAAATAGTTAGTATACTTGCTGACATATACATAAGATGCCATATATGAGTGTACTAGACCAAGCCAGATTATTAATTTTCCGTTGCCATCAGAAGGGTCTGGAAGTACTCCTTATTAATAATGAGTTACAGACAGAAGACCTACAATGGAAAATTCCAGAAGGGCATGTTTATGTCAGCAATCATGCGCAGTGTATCGAATTAGAGTCAGTATGCGATGATCAGGGTAATCCAATAAAGATTATAGCCCTAGAAGCTGATTGGCATCAGATTCCTTCGATTAGGAGCCTACTTAAGCATGATATCAAGCGATTAGGCAATAAAATGAAGAAAACCATAGAGCCATCTATGGAGTTCGGCCATTTCGTGAATATCAAGCAAGCCGTTAAGTTGGTCTTGCCAGATGAGTACCAAGCACTAAAAGAATTAAAGGATATCGTTCTTGATCGTAACTCCTTAGAAGCGATTTAGAGCTGCTTGTGGGCACCATTACATAAGCCCATTTCCCTGTCCGTTAATTTACAAGTACAGAAATGTACATCTTTTGATTCTTCTGCAACAAATACCTTTGGGGAGAAAGAACTGCCCTTATGTGCACCATCGCAGAATGGTTG
>CALEAC010000131.1 GCA_937944095.1 uncultured Saprospiraceae bacterium | reverse complement strand
GGGCCATTATGCGAAGCGGCTAGAATCTTACTTACTGGTGACCACAAAGGACCTATCTATCAGAGTCAACTGAATACTGCTGATTTTCTAAATGGCCCTTTTGTGAAATCAATCTATGGGCCAATAAACTAATAGAACGCCTGTTTTTTAATAGCAGGTTATTCTACAAGATTAGCTGAGAGAAAGAAACTAACAACACTATAAACTAAAAAAAGCCCCAACATGACGCTGAGGCTTTTTTTCGGTGGAAAGGTGACTAATCCTTCCGTGATTATGACTCATCTCTGAGTTCCCTTAAATATTCTATCTTACTTGAACTTCTATAAAGTCTATTGCTGTCTGACCTTCGAACTGAAAGCCTAACTTGCAAGTACCCTTATCTAGTAAGTTCTTGTTTATGTTGACGATGTTACTATTCACAGGTAGTGTGAAAGTCAGCTCTCCCTCTGCAGAGTAAAGCTGTATCGTTTGTATATCGCTCGTGGTTGTGAATGCTAAAGTCTCATTCTCCAAATCGAAAGTCGCAGAAGTAAATAACTCAGTGTTATCTGTTCCTGAAAATTCTACTGCCGCCACTTCTGGTGTTGTTGTTGCCATTGCTAGTGTCGCTGTCGTAAGTAGGATCGTGAAGATGTTGACTAAAGTTTTCATAAGATTCATCGTTTGTACTTATAAGACAGGAAATCGAGCTGCTACCTTGGCCTAGCCCTACTACAGGAGATATCGTCATGGCTACAGGGACACTACAAGTAGGGATTAGAGGTCATTTTTTGTAATATAGCTGACAATTCTAGTCTGATGAAAGCAGTTACGCACACAAAAAAATGGATCGAGAAAGTCGTAATAGGCCTCGGACTATGTCCTTTTGCGGCAGGCGTCTATAATGAGGATAAGATTCTGTATACCCAGATTGAGTTTTCCAGTGTCCTCTCAACCTTGAAGGTCGTGCAATCAGCTTGTGATCAGATTAGTGATTCCAATACTCATTTTCTAACTGCCATCGTCGTGTTAGAATCAGGCATGGAGGGGTTCGAAGAATATCTGGAGCTAATGGATTTATTAACTCTGCGTATCGGAGAAGTATATGACTATGCGTTCCAACTAGCCAGCTTCCACCCACTATATCAATTCGAGAACACCCTTAGTACGGATTCTGAGAATTACACGAATCGGAGTCCATATCCGATGATACATATTTTATTGGAATCAGAAGTGTCCAAGGCAGTAGACAGTCATCCAGATATCCATGCTGTCCCGATAGCTAATATCCAGACAATGCGTCGGTTGGGCAATGAGGGTATTAGGTCCATCCTCAGGTCTATCGAGTAGTTACTTGGTGACTCGAGTGGACCAGGTCATGATCAACTCTACACAATAAGCGATAGAACTTATCAGACACAAAGCGGCCGCGATACCCTCATAGAACTCAGGACCTTCCATAAGGTGGTTAGCGACTAAGATGCCTAGGCCTAAGAAAATCAGGCCCAAGAGGAACCAAGTCATACGGGTATCCATGCTCTCGCCTTGCACGACTTTCAGCTTATTGAAATGGAAGAATGATACCAAGCTAAATAAAAAGCAACCAGCACCTAGACCACCCAATAATGAATACTTGAACCAATAAAACAGCCCCGTACCTATAATTGCTATAGCTAGAAAAGTGAGCCGTGCATACTTACGGGTAATGGCGGTATGGTCCTTCGTGCCTTCGTTATATTCTGTCATCGATCGTTATCTTATTATTTGAAATTGGTCTACTCTCTTAATCGCCACTTCATGATATTCTAATGATTCTACAGTGGCGGTATCCGGTCCATGATGACACCAATCCAAAAAATCAATCACTGGTGCTTTCTGTCCGACCACATAAATTTGGACACTGCCATCAGTATTATTATGCACGTGGCCTCCTATGCTAAGCGAATCTGCTTTCTGTTTAGTAAAATATCTGAAGCCGACACCTTGTACTATCCCTCTAACAATAAGCTCATATGCCAGCATCACGAATGTTGGTCTATCAGTGCCGAGACAGCAATTTCTATCATATCATACACCGACTGGAAGCCCCCATGATGATAAGGGTCTGGCACTTGGCGATTCTCATTAGGGTAAGCATAATTCATCAGAAGGCTGACTTTGTGTTTTTGGTTTTCGCCAGCTAACTTTAGTATATCGTTGTAATTATTGGAATCCATCGCTATGATGAGATCATAATCTTCTAGATCCTGCTGGATGAATTTGCGTGATCGCTGATAAGTCAGGTCGAGTCCATTTTTCTTAGCCACTTCTATAGATCGCGGGTCTGGTAATTCGCCAACGTGCCACCCACTGGTCCCTGAACTTTCGACGACCCAGTCTAAGCCGTTGATTCGCACCTTTTCGTCTAGAATCCCGTGGGCCAAGGGCGACCGACAGATGTTCCCCAGACAGACCATCATAACTTTCATCTTTTTCATATCTGAACCAAATATATTTCTATTTGGCTTACACTTCTTCACTTAACTCTATTGCATCTAACTGATAACAGTGCTCTATGAGGCGCTTATAACAGGTATTTCTGGAGAGAACCTCTTTCGAACCTAGGATAATTAGGTGCTCCTTTGCGCGTGTAAGCGCCACATTTAGCTTGCGGTCGATGCCCTCATCAGAAATACTTGTGATCGTATCTAAGAGATCTGCTTCGCAGATGGCTAGAGATATAATTATCCGATCTCTCGAACCACCCTGATAGCGTTCTACTGTATCTACCGTGAATTTATCTTGATCAGCTAATTGTTCTTTTATCAATGCGATCTGTGATCTAAATGGTGTTATAACACCTATGGACTGCAGATGTAAGTCTAGGTCATTTAGCGTATAGATGTCAGTCCACGCGCTCAGTATACGAGAAACTAATACAGCTTCGGCTCGATTCGTCTTTCTTGTCATCTGGGGATCCACGGGGGTATCTACAAAGATCAATCGCTCAGTAACTAATTTTTCTTGCAATCCTGATCCTGATTTGAGTTGTGGCTTATTTGTAAGCCGCGCAAGGCCTGGGAGTACCCGTAGCTGCCCATCATAGAACTCAGTACTAACAAAACCTAAAATATCTTGGTGCATCCTGCCCTGCCAAGTCAGCGCGCCATAGGCCCAGGTCCAATCATTACTAATGCAGTTCTTATATAATCTCTCGAACAATGAAGTTCCAGAATGGACTAGTCCAATTTGTTCTGAGAGATCCGTATTCTTGACCTTAGCCTCTGCTGTATTCTGAGCTACGACAGCAGGAAGTTGCTTATGGTCACCGATCATGATGAACTTCCTGAAGTAACTTAATAGACCGACGACCATCGGCTCTAGCAATTGAGACGCTTCATCTATTATTGTCAGATCGAATTGCTTGAGCTTAGAAAATTCTCTTCTGCCCTGGAATGAGGCTATGGTAGAAACAAAAATCCTTGTCTCACTGAATAGGCGCTTGACCTCCGATCTCTTGACTATTTTTTCCATCTGAGTTACCAGCAATCGATCTTGGAACTGAGCGCCTGTAGAATATCTCGATCCTATTCTTAAGTAATCTTTGCCAACTTGCTGCTCTATGGCTGCACATATTTCATCGACGGCTCTATTCGTGTAGGCTAACAATAATATCGACTGTGTCGTCTCCTTATAATAATACCCGACCAATTCTGAAATAATAATACTCGTCTTACCCGTACCTGGTGGGCCCCAGAGCAAGAAATAATCTTGAGCAGCAATTGCCTTAGTGACCATCTGATTTTGCTCTGGTGTCAGTTGGTCATTCTGACTTAGAAAGCGCGCTTCTGCTTTTTGGGGTGGTTCTAAGCCTAGGACCCTAGACCGGTAGATGCTGCTCGCAGCTATCCAATCATATAACCCATAGAATTGATTCCTGAATCCGTTATCCAGAATATCACCTTCTATATTCCAATAATCATAGGTCTGAAATATAGTACTGTTCTTCTGACGAGCACGCAGTCTGATGGTAACCTGATGTTGGTCCAGTTCTAGGATGGTTGCCTTGAACATCTGATTGGTAAGTATAGAGTCCTGCGATAGATCGAACGGGTATAAGACACATAAGTCACCTACTCGAAAACGTGACAAGGTTGCGGATCTATCACTATAGGTAAAAGTCAATCGAGGTGTATCCTCATCTGAATTATTCTCTTGTAATTCCAAGTAGGACAAGATGGAAAAACGATCGACCTTCTCAGCCATCGGATCGAGCCATAATGAAGCGAGGCCATTGGACTGATAGACACCATGTCGACCAATCTTAGATAACTGATATTCACGGCTGATAAAGGCAATGAAGTTTTTTAGGTAGGCAATTTCTAATGCATTAAGACCCTTGTATGCCGCCCAGAATTTTTCTGCATCCCGCTTCAAGAAACTAAAATCACTTGGTATGCCCTCTGGGTCCAACTTAGCTAGTAAGTCAGGCCCTTCCTGTATATCACAACGACACAACAACTCTTCTATAAGCATCAGTTTATTACGCAGTTGCAGCGCAGCGAGTTGTTTCTTCCTGACTTTGGGTGCAAAGCGTAATCTCTTTTCATCAAGCGCAGAGTAGAGAATATAATTCTTTGATTTGACCTTACCATTGAATACGGATTCCAGCAGCAAGTCATACATGAGTGTTTGGATATAATGATTCTGATTGAGGCCATAAGCATGAGCTTGATACAGCTTGCCACTTTTTAATTCTATGATATCAGAAGTCTGCTCTTTTTCGTTGTGATGAAAAAGGTCCAATCGACCTTGGAGACCATATTGATTAGAATAGAAGCTTGGTTCTAGATATGATCGTTCCTTAGTGATACCAGCTTCCTTAAGTTCACTTTTGACGACCTCTTTTAGATTATTGAAGTGCGTTTCTACCTTAGTAAGGCAAGTCGTTAGTGCCTGGTCATCCATGAGGGAGAATTGCTCTGGTGCGAGCTTAAAAGTTGTCTTGAGTACCTCCGAAAAGGTCAAGTCTGGATTATGTATCAACTCATCTAGATAGTAGTTAACCACATTTCCAATCAGCATATGAACAGAGGAATCTGACGGTATGATCTTCTTAGCTAAGTAAGTGAGTGAGGTCATCCCTCTATGATTAAAGCATTCAGAGATAGAAGTGACACCGAGCAATAAGTCAGGTCTGAGAACATACAACGCAGCTGTTGCCTTTTCCTGATTCTCATAATTGACATCGACTAGATTGATGGTCAGTGGTAGCTGAAAGTATTTCCCCACCTGCGGTAAGAAATCCCTTGCTTGTTCGTCCGTAATTTCCACAACGGTGCGTATATGTGGCTGTTCTTCGTCGACGATTTCTATTCCTTGATCATTAATCCTCAGCAAACAAGCCCTGATTGATCTTCTGAATTTAGACCTCTTGGCTGCATACTTCGTCGTTTCTTTAGGCGTATCTACTGCTGTGTTCCAGGGGTGGTCTGCAACGACCTGACCGATCTGAATAATGAGATAAATACCAGATCCAATCAGCTCTGCTAGTTCCTCGTCAGGAATCCTGTCTTTTTCGAATCGTCTTCTGAAGTTTTGGGCACCGTATGCTAATGATCCTGGCAGATCATGGTTAATAGTCGCATAGGCTATGCGAGAAAATAAGGTGGTAAACCCAATCGATGCATTATCAGTTAGTTTCTCAAAAAAAAGCGAAAATAGCTGATATAACTGCTCGAGATCCTGAAATTCGTAAGAATCAATGATAACTAACTGACTCAGTCTTTTATCGATTGCTTCAATGAATTCCTTGGAAATAGACATAATAACGCTGTGAAAAAGGAAATATATAGTGCTTCAGGAACTTATTAGTAATCCAAAGTGATTTATAGAGTTGTAATAGAACCTCAATAAAGTTACTTTTGCAAAGTCTTACGCCCAAAATTAAAGATTACCTCCCAACTAACGCATCCCTAAAACGAAAGACGAATCTAATTTGTAATCTAAATCTTAATTAAGCATGAATTTATTAGATATGGTCAAAGACCAAGTAAGCGGGTCTTTGATATCTAACGCCTCTAAGTTCTTAGGCGAATCCGAATCCAGTGTTGGTAAAGCACTCGATGGTATATTTCCAACACTGATGAGCAAGATGATTGACACATCTGAAGACAGTAATGGACTAGGTAAATTAGTTGACCTTGCTAAGGGGTCAGATGATGGAATGTTAGACGATATAGGTGGTCTCTTCAGTGGAGGAGCTGGTAATGTAGCTAAACTTATGAATAGTGGCTCTGGTGTCCTTAACCTGTTATTAGGCAACTCTACTGGAGGCCTTATAGACAAGTTAGCTGGATTCAGCGGACTAAAAGGTAGTGCAACTTCTTCTTTAATCAAGATGGCTGCACCTTTCCTTATGTCTATGGTCGGTAGACACATGAAAAACAAAGCATTGGATGCTGTAGGTCTAGGAAAATGGTTAGGCGGACAGAGAGCTTCTGTCAAGTCTGCTATGCCTGGAAACCTATTGTCTTCATTAGGTGGTAGCTTCCTTGGAAAAGGTGCGAGTGCTGTTTCTGGTCTTGCATCAGATGGTATGGACGCTGGTAAGAAGGTTGTTAGTGGTGCTGGCAATGTCGTCAGTGGCGCAGGAAATGTCGTCAAAGGTGCTGCTAATGTAGCAGGTGACGTCGGTGGCGCAGCTGCTAATGCAGGTAAGAAAGTTGTCGGTAGTGCTGCTAATGTCGTAGGCGATGTAGGCGGTGCAGCTGTAAAGACTGGCGGTTCTATGCTCAAGTGGTTATTCCCACTCTTACTACTAGTTGGTGTAGGAGGTTGGTTCGGAATAGGACCAGGTTGTGGCGGTGTAGCTGACGCAGGTAAGAACCTAGCAGATAAAACAGTTGCCGTAACAGGTGATGCTGTCAAAGGCGCTGCTGATATGGCTGGTGACGCTGCCAAAGGTGCAGTTGACATGGCAGGTGACGCTGCTAAAGGTGCTGCTGACATGGCTGGTGATGCTGCTAAAGGTGCCGCAGGTGCTCTAGGTGGTGTGTTCGGTAAAATCGATGAGGCTGCTAAGTCAGCTCTAGGTAGTATCAAGTTCACAGCAGGTTCTGCAGGATCTCAAATGATGGACTTCATCAATGGTGGATTCAAGGGTGACGGAAGATTTACTTTCAAAAACCTCACTTTTGCTTCAGGCTCAGCTAACATAGATGGTGCGACTGCAGTAGAGGTTGATAACATGGCAGCAATCCTCAAAGCTTATCCTGGTGTCAATGTATCTATAGAAGGCTATACTGATAGCACTGGTGATGCAGCTAAAAATGTGACGCTATCTCAGAACAGAGCAAATGCTGTGATGACGAGATTATCTAGCAAAGGTATCGCAGCTAATAGAATTACAGCGAAAGGTTTTGGTTCGGCTAATCCAGTAGGCGATAATGCGACTAAGGAAGGTCAAGCACAGAACAGAAGAATAGAAATGGTGATCACTAAGTAAGATTACTGTTCACAAATTTTACAATCCCGGCATCAATGATGTCGGGATTTTTTTTGTTTATGGTCTAAGGTTCCTACCTTATACTTATGTCCAGATTTGGTACAATATGGTTTAGTCTCGTAACGCTTATACTCTCCGCCTCACATGGGTCAGCACAGCAAGCACTAACACTAATAGGCGAAGCAGATCAGGTAGAGTTGCCATTTGACTACATTAACGGACTGATTGTTATCAAGGCTAAGATCTATGACAAACATCCAGTTAGACTTATCTTGGATACTGGCGCTGAGAATCTCATATTATTTAATAAAGACGCAGCCCTTGACATGGGACTGGCACTCGGTAAAAAGGTCGAACTAAGAGGATCTGATCTAGAGACCACGATAGATGCCTACATATGCCGGAAAGTCAGATTACAGCTCGATAAGTCCGCTAGAATACTGAGGGACATGATCGTCCTAGAGGAGGACTATTCTGATATGGACAAAAGTCTAGGGATCTCCATAGATGGACTGATAGGTGGTCGTGCCTTCTGGGGACTAGCCTTAGAACTAGATTTTGCTAGAAAAAAGATTCGTCTATATAAGACTCAAGCACTCTCATTAACTCAAAAGGATGAATTCCATGAACTAGATATAGAAATTAATGATCATAAGCCGTACATCACGACAAAGCTAGACCCAGAAAGAGGTAATGATATCCCACTGAAACTGTTAGTTGATTCTGGATCCGCACTCAGCTTGCTATTACTAGTAGACAGCCACCCCGCACTCAAGCTTCCAGCGATTTTCGTAGAAGGATCATTAGGTCGAGGGCTCGGTGGTAATATCCAAGGGTATATCGGCAAGATTCTGTCGCTTAGACTGAATGACTATATCCACTTTCCTCATCTTATCACGCATTACCAGCATATCGATGACTTACCAGATCCCTCGATACACAACCACCGCAATGGTCTGCTAGGCAATCCAATTTTGTCTAGGTTTCACGTCATAATAGATTATGTCCATGCTAAAATGTATATCAGACCTTATAGAAAATATAACCAAGACTTAGATTTTGATAAAAGTGGCCTATTAATCAATGCCATCGGTGCAAAACTGGACCAGTTTGTCATAACCGAAGTTATAAGTGGTAGTCCAGCCGATAAACTAAATATAAAAGCAGGAGATAGACTCAAGAGAATAGGCATCTGGCCGACTAAAATGTTAGATTTAGCTACAATTAATGACAAATTATCTGGAAGGACAGGTAAGAAAATCAAACTAAAAATTGATCGAAATGGTCAGGTCTTAAGAAAAACAATCAAATTAGAGGACTATATTGCCCTCAAGCTTACTAAAAGAAGCTGAGATCAATTGTATTATGGGTTGGAAATAGGTGAGTAATAATCTATCTTTGCAGTCCTTTTTGAGAAAATAACTCATACACATGTTTGCGATCGTAGAAATAGCTGGACAACAATTTAAGGTAGCCTCAGGGCAAGAAATCTTCGTGCATCGACTAGATGCAAGCGAGGGTGATAACGTCAATTTTGACAAGGTTCTTATGACCTCTAACGGGGGTGCACCTAATATAGGAACACCCATCCTTTCTGGGTCTTCAGTCAAAGCTACTGTCCTAGAACATGTCAAAGGTGACAAGGTTATCGTCTTCAAAAAGAAAAGAAGAAAAGGATTTAGAAAAAAGAATGGCCATAGACAGCAATTCTCTAAAATCAAGATAGACTCTATAACAGGTTAACAAAACCGATAAGCACTAGTAATGGCACATAAAAAAGGAGTAGGTAGTACTGATAACGGTAGAGACAGTAATCCGAAATTTCTCGGTGTTAAGCTCTTCGGAGGTCAATACGCCAAAGCAGGAAATATCATCGTCAGACAAAGAGGTACTAAATTTCACCCTGGTGACAATGTCTACATGGGTAGGGATCATACCTTACATGCAAAAATAGAAGGTCACGTCTTTTTCAGAAAAAGAAGACTAGGTAAGACTTTCGTCAATATTCTTCCAATGGAAGGTGTCGCTGAGACAGTCGCTAAACTACCTAAGAAAAAGGCAGTGCCTAAAGCGACTGCTGCAACAACACCTGCTGCGGCTACCGCTAATGGTGCAGGCAATGCTGCAAATTCTGGTAGCGATTCTATGTCTGGCAACTCTGGCGTCAGCAATGACAATGCGTCTAAGCTTAGTACTACTGCTGCAGTCGGAGGAGCTGCTGCTGGAGCTAGTGGAGGCGGCTCAGACAAGCATTCTAGCCCAGATAAGCTAACTAAGATAGAAGGTATCGGACCTAAGATTGGTGAGCACTTAGCTGCTGCTGGCATCATCACTTTCGCTGATCTAGCAGGAGCACCTGTAAGCAAGCTTAAGGGCATCCTAGAAGACGCAGGTCCTAGATTCAAGATGCACAGTCCTGACACATGGCCACAACAAGCTCAGCTAGCTGCTGATGGCAAATGGGATGAATTAAAAGTGCTACAAGATGAGTTAGACGGTGGGAGAGTGACCGGCAGCTCAGAAGAGGAGTAAGCTTTACTTCGACAAACAAGAAATGACCAGCCATTCACTTATGTGGGTGGCTTTTTTTATTGGCGGAGGGAGAAAAACGATAGCATTCACCCTTTTAGGTGACTTAGGTTGTGCCGTTTTAACAAGATATTAGAGCTGTAACCTCAAATAAGGCTTTTTCATATACTGACTTAGGACTATCGTTCTAAGTCAGTTTTTAGTTTAGATAGTGCTGATATCTTCTTTTGGCAAATAGCCTACTGTCTTGTTCATTAGACTGACTTTATACCAATTGTCGAACTGGTCCTCAATCTTTACTTTAACGCCTTCAGAGAGCACCTCTATCTCGTCTGAGCGTTTATCTGGCCCAGACCTGAGTGTCTGTTCTACCATTAATATACCGTGATCGGAACCTGTCCGGAGGTTATGGGACGTATTCCCAGCCATATATGACAGCCCCAATAAGCATAGAGCTAGCAAAGACAGACCAAAACCCCTGAATCTCATAGCGCTAATTGCATTAAGCTGCCATAAATAGAATCCATAGATCAATAATAAGCCGAACCCAAGTTGGATTATAATCCAGATAGACGGACTGAGCATATTAGCAAAGGATTTCCACATTCTTAACAAGAAGAAATCAGGAATATCGATAACGGGCGTATCGACCTTGTCGCGAGCAAGTTCTAGGTTTTTCTTGATCCTGTCATCTGAGGGCGAGGCATTCAGTGCTTTTTCATAATATAAGATTGCTTCAGCTAAGTCATCAGCTTGCAAGTAAGCGTTTCCAAGATTATAGAATAGTTCCGCTGAGACGCTTCCTTGCTCTATAATCTGCTGGTATTGTTCGATTGCAACTGCATAATTCCCCTGAGTATACGCAGTATTGGCCTTTCTAAATAGATCATTAGGGTTAGCTGCCCAGCCCAGTGCTGGCAAAATCAAAACCAAAATGCCAAATATGATTCTAAACCTAAACATGCTCTAAAGTATCTTACAATTTAGAATTCTATCTAATAATTCTTAACCGATTTTGGGTGCAGTGGCTCTTTTATAGATTCAATAGGGACTGTTCCATCTAAGGTCTGCAGTACCGAATTCTCAAACTCATCCAACCCTGCAGGTGGCATTTCTTCTGTCCGCCTAGTCTGCCTTTTTATCCTTAAGTCCGCCTTGCCACTCGGCCTCATTGACTCATCCCAGTTAAATCCCTCTAACTTCAGGTCATCAGGTTGTGCGAGGCCCATAGGTGTCATCCTTGATTCTGGTTCGGTGTAGAACTTAATATGCTTGAGTTCTTTGTCTTGGAAGTAGAAGGTCATATGGCTACACAGCGTAATATTAGAGCCCACGTAGGCATCTTC
>CALEAC010000130.1 GCA_937944095.1 uncultured Saprospiraceae bacterium | reverse complement strand
ACTTACCTCTTCTTCCGAAAAGGAGTTATTGCCGAGCAATGGAGAAATAAATAGGGATAATAGGAGGCATAGTACCCCCAGGTTTTGACTTTTGACACCCATGACTTAATATTTGCTATGGCTAAAGTTAAATGATGCAGCCTAAGCGCGCTTGCCATGATCTTACAGTTAGTTTGATAAATAGACAGGAGATATACAAAGTGGTTGATTCTAGTCATAGAGGTCTTGTAATTCTAAGTTCTCAATAACAATACGATTGTCCGTAATAATACCAATAGCTGACCACCATTTCCATTCTTGCCCTATAACGCCCTGAAGGGAGAACATCAGCCCGCGCCAAGGATACCCCGTTAGGGGATTATGGGGTGAGCAGCGCATTATCAGAACTTCTAGGTAAGATTAAGGATACTCAGATAAAAAAAAGAGGAGCCAATTGCTTGAGCTCCCCTTTTAATTATTTTATTGAGAGGAGTCTTTATTTCAAGACAAACTTCACTGCTTGTTGGCCGTTCTCGAATAGGAGTTGAGCTATATAGACACCTGACCCTAAGGTATTCCTGTCTATGATTTGTTGTCGGTCATTCACATTGTTGTAGGTTCTGACAATTTTACCAGATATATCAGTCACAACTATTGACCTCATAATCTCTTCTCCAGTTTCTATGACGATTCTGTCATAAGCTGGGTTAGGTGATATAGAAATCTCATGTTGTACTAAGTCATTCGAGCTCAGCACACCTTGGCAAGCTAAGTTCATAGCGACACAGGACCTAGGCAACATCAGTTGGAAAATTGTATCCATATATGTTCTGCCCTTTTCTGGTGACATATCTCTATTTGTGATTAGGCCATCTCTATGCAGGGTATCTGCATTGAATGAAGTCCCTGCCACCGCATTGGTACCAGCTACGACTAGATCAAGAGTCGCTTTATCCCACCAGTCCCATGGGGATCCTTCTGGAAATGGTGTCTTGAAAGCATAGAAATTATCAGCACCTAATTGTACAGCCATCGGGAACCCCGGTGGTGTGAAAGTCTGAGTCTTTTGTTCTGCAATTAAATCAGCCAGAGGGTCATCTAATATATCGCTAAAGCCATCATTTGTGCCATTTGCATTAGCAGTAGATATAGCGGCATGCGTACCAGCGACATTGACAACGAATTCCATCGTCGTCGGAACGATAACTGGACCTACTGTGAAAGGGGCAAAAATGTCATTAGTAGCGTGTACACCTGCATACATAGGTTCTTGCTCTTCGCCGTCCATCCAGCTGATATCACCCATAGCACCACCAAGATTGAATGCAAATTCTATATCAGATGAATAGCCTGGGTGATTAGGAAGACATAGTGGTGTCTGCGTATCACCAAAAAGGTTACCGTATAGAGTAGAATCTATGTAAGGTAATGCAGTCTGAGTATCTATAAACTTAGGAAGTTGGACTTCCTCGAAGTCATATAGAGTGCCAGCTCCATAAGCCAAATAGCCACCTGTGCCGACGCCGACTACACCGATGTTTTCACTTGAGATGTTATAAGGATTATTCTCTTCGGCTACTGTCTTTCTGAAATATCTTACACAAGATCTGGTATCCTGGATGCCCCTGAATGCAGCCTGTAATAAAGTACTTCGTCTAACATCCTCGTCCGGTGCTGTAGGTAACCATCCTTGTCTGTATGTGTATGCTGCTGCAACATAACCACGCCTTGCTAGTTCTCTACAAATATGGGTCACAGTACTATCAGTTGTAGCCCCAGTAACGCCTCCATTAAAGAGTGGTGGAAGGAAACTCCCAGTATGTGCGACAAGCATTAATGGTCGACTTTGATTATCATCTCCTACAGGAGTATAGATATCCACTGTTAGTGGAATTTGTTCAGGCATGCCTCTTAGAATACTGATGTTTTCCGCGTAGACAACGCCAGATTCTACTTCGGTTGCGTATTGAGGGTCCAAGTATTGTACCTGTGCAACCATCCAAAAACTAGATAGTAATAGGAACAAAGTGTAAATTCTTCTCATGTTTAGTTTAATTAATTCTAGTAAATATTATTTCTTTTGCCAATCGTAAGTGGCACTAATATAAGCCATTCTACCAATTCTAGGTCCTCCAAAGGTTTGGAAATTCTTCTTATTCAATATGTTAGAGGCACCAATCTTAACAGTCGTATTGATTGATTTTAGTGCAAAATTGACTTGTGCATCTATCAGGTCATAAGCTGGAATAAAGCCTGTAAACTGTGGTGACCCTTCGAATATAAAGCCATCTATCCACTTATAGTTGATACTAAATCCAACAGGGATATCCTGAATATTGAGGTCTCTAGCTGTCAAGCCTATATTGTATTTGAATTCTGGGGTATTGAACGCGGGAATAATTGGGTCATCTGTTGCAGTGATGAGTTTATTCCACGAAAAGTTACCCTTCACCTGAAAATACTGCGCAAAGTAATAACTCAATCCTATAGAATAACCCTGTGTGGTCACCTTGTCAGTCGCATTGGCGCTCACTCTATAAGCTTGTACAAAGGTCGGTATCGTACTGCCTTCTGGAATAAACTGGTCTATACCTAACTGGAAGCCTATAAAGTCTCTGTATCTAGAATAGTAATAACTCATATCCACGAACAACGCATCGAATAGGGTGGTCCTGTACCCCAGCTCGAATGAGTTAACCCTTTCGGGCTTAATTGGCGCAATGTCGAAGGTATCAAGTAAGGATCGGTCTCCAGAATTAAGGAAATCTACAAATGATTCCACTGTGACTAGATCATCGAATCCATTGAGATTACCTAATAATATGGCCGGCCCTACATTATAATTTAAGTACTGATCGACGAGCCTCGGGTTTCTAATCGCTGAAGAATAAGATGCTCTGATAAAATTCTTCTCAGATGGTCTCCACACGATAGATGCGGCAGGTGATACAAGATAATCGAAGTTCTCATGCTTGTCTAATCTTATCGTGCTGCTTACGATGACCTTGTCTTCTGCTAGTCCCATCGAAACACCGCCATATACGCCATATTCATAGGTGTTGATGTTGACACCATTGGTATCTAGTAGGATAGACCCTTTGGAATCAGGGAGGTAATATCGTCCACTTATACCGACTCTTGCATCTAGACTAGATATATGTTCTCCACTATAGAGATTGTTGTACTGGTCCTCTCCATGTAGATGAATTAATGCAGATTTATCATAGAATCGAGTGCCACCTTCACTATTGGCAATGAGGCTGGTGATACTATCGAAGGCCATTTGGAACTCGGGCGTCCCTGGCTGGAGAAACTGTGAAGTGCCCACAACTGGGTCTGCATCTTTCGTTGCATCCAAGGCTTCGTTATGCCATGCTGCAAGTTCATCAGAAATGTTCTCGAGGAATGCATCCCTGGCCTGTCTGAATCCATCGGGATCTCCTATGAAATCTGTTATAACAGGAAATCCATCTAAGCTTTCTATCTGCGGAAGGATTTGTAGACTCCAGTAATTTAGATAGGATGTATTCCATTCCGAATCGTCTCCAGAAATGTCTTGCAGTTTCAGCGCGGTAAAGAAAGGATCATATGAATCTCCAGCGTCTTCATGTGTCGCATAGATTCTAAGGAAGAATTTGTCTTTCTTTTTGAGCTCAACTTTATGTTGGTAGAACTTAATATTTTTGAGTGAGAATCGATTATCTCCTTGATATACTGTAGTTCCTGAGCCAAAATTACTGCCCAGTATTAGTTCTGGTGATTCGTATTTTTTATCTGGTCTGAGCCTGAAATGTACTGCGGCGGACGCCTTCGTGTTTTTAGTGTTATAGTCTACCAGGTCTATTTCATCATAGCCATTTCTGAAATAGGTACCTAGGCCACTGAGACTAGCCGTTCTACTGAACTCATCGCCGTATCTGTTGACTGCATTATAACGACCTGGATTGCTACTAGGTACAGATGAATCATCTACAGGGTCGTAATTATCTGCAATCCAGTCATCTGCTGTGAGGTTAGAGAAGTTGAATTTATAAGCCATCCAAGCATTACCATCTGCATTGTTAATCGCATCCGCCCATCTGAAACTGGTTTCTAATAGATTGCGCTCTGCGACTTTGACTCTTGCTGCTAAGCCTCTGAGTATAAATGGATCTTTCGTTTCCATGCTCAAAACACCATTAAAGGCATTTGGCCCATAATAAGCTGTACTCGCACCAACTATCAGGTCGACTTTTTTGACATCTAGTTCCGAAGCGCCTAGGAAGTTTCCTAATGAAAAATTCAATCCTGGGGACTGATTATCGATACCATCTATAATCTGTAGCGATCTGACAGGACTCGTACTGTTAAATCCCCTTGTATTAATAATCGTAAATCCAATACTGGCTGTTGTTAGATCTACATCCTTTAGATTACCGAGGCCTTGATAGAAATTAGCAGCAGGGGTTTCTTTTATAGAAAGAATGTCTAATGATTCGATAGTGAGGGGTGCTTTCTTCTGTTCATCTGAGACACGTTGGCCCTTAACAACTATTTCCTCTGCTAGGATACCCTGTTCCGCTAATACAATAGCAAGCTCCTCTGGCCCAGTTAGTGTCTGGGTATAGTCTCCATACCCGATGAAAGAAACGACAATTGTTAGGGGGTAGCTTTTATCAGTTTTGAAAATAAAGCTGCCATCCCAATCAGTAATTGTCCCTTCGGACGTCCCCTCTATAATCACATTAGCACCTATGATAGCTTCCCCATCAGACCCATCTGTGACAATCCCTTTTATAATATTCTGTCCTATTAACGAAGTAAATAGGCCCATCATCGCTATAACCCAAAGCACTCTTTCCATTTGTTATTTCCTTTAAACTATAAAAACACGCTAAAGCTTCTGAAAATAATTTAAAATACAGAATATATCCCTAGTTAAAGTATTTTCAAAAGGTAGTTTTCTATTTCCTACCAAAGCGCAAATTAGGAATTATCTTTGGTCAGATGAACGTAGCCTTATTTCTTGCGAGACGTATTTCGTCAAATTCTACTTCAGGCTATTCTGGAAAGCTTATTAAGTTGGCCATAGCAACGACCTCACTTTGTATTGCGACGATGGTGCTTAGTTCCACCGTTATCAAAGGATTTAAGAAGGAGATATCCCATAAAATCTTTGGATTTTGGGGTCATGTCCACCTCACAGACCTCCATGTCACCCGTAATTTTGAACTAAGGCCGATTAAGTATGATAAAACCATGGTCGATTCATTGATGGCGATAGGTTCCTTAGAGTATTTATCCGAAGCGGGTACTAATGAGACTACAATAGGTGGGGTGTCTTCAGTTAGTCCCTATATTAATTACCCTGGAGTCATGCAACGCAAAGACCAGATAGACGCTATTGTTCTGAAGGGGCTAGATAGCGGTTATGATATAAACCGATTCTCGGAATATATCAAAGAGGGTGCGTTTCCTAATCTCTCAGACACGATAGCTTCTCGGGAGATATTAATATCTGAACAAACATCGAAGAGATTGTTTCTGAATATAGGAGATAAGGTGGTACTGAATTTCATAGTAGATAAGGATCCAATTAAGAGGCGCTTCAAAGTGTCTGGTATCTACAGGACTGGCTTAGAGGAATATGACGTGAAATTCGCCTTTGTTGATCTGAGAGCACTCCAAGCTATCTTGGGATGGGAGTCAGATATGATTGCTGGCTATGAAGTATTCTTGGATGACTTTCATGATGCAAAAGTGGTTGCAGATTACGTATATCAAGAAGTACTGCCTCCTAATATGTATGCTGCGACCATACAAGAAAAGCAAAGGAGTATATTCGAATGGCTAGAGTTGCAGGATATTAATGAGCGGGTGATTTTTCTGATGATGGCCTTAGTGGCCCTTATTAATATGGCGACAGCTTTACTAATTTTAATTCTAGAGAGATCACGAATGATAGGCGTTCTAAAGTCATTGGGCCAGGATAGTTGGTCTCTGAGACGTGTATTTATCTATAGTGCGATCATTATTGTATTGAGTTCTTTGCTTATTGGCAATTTCATTGGTTTAGGCATTGCTTTTTTACAGAAGTTTATTGGTTTTCTGAAGCTTGATGAGACGAACTATTATCTCTCTGAGGTCCCGATTCACTTTGATATATTTTCTCTACTAATGATAAATCTATTTGTCGTTGTTGTGACAGCGGTTATGATGGTATTACCGACATATCTGGTGACGAGGATAAAGCCAATAGATATGTTGAGATTTGAATAGAAATTACCCTATTATGGAGTGATTTTTGATTTTTTTGAAAGGAGCGCAGGGTTGATATGAGTTCTACAAAGAGGTAAGTATGGTGCAACAATTCATATTCCACACAAAAAGTGTCGAAGAAACAGAATCTCTTAGTTCTGCAGATTGGGTCCATCTTAGTCCACCTCTAACAGCAGCCGAGGTAGAAGACTATTCAGAAAAACTAGAGATACCATCAGACTTTATTACAGATACTTTAGATGTCGATGAACGATCTAGATACGAGATAGAAGGGGGCTCTAAATTCATTCTATTTAATACGCCTAAGCTTAACCTTTCGGAAAAGGATAATGAAGCCTTTTATATCACCGTGCCTATAGGCCTAGTCATACAAGACAATCGGATAATCACTATAGCACAAGAAGAAGATCCGATTATCAATAAACTCGTTTCTAATCGAATCAAAAACTTCAACCCTACGGATCGATCCTTATTTGTATTACAAGTATTAGAGCAGAACGTCGTCTGGTTTCTCGATTGTCTGAAGAAACTGAATCTTAAGCGGAATCTTATAGAGCAAGAACTCTATAACTCTAGTCGTAACTCTGAGCTAAAGCAGCTACTAAGAATAGAGAAAAGCCTAGTCTATTTTGTTAACTCATTGAGTGCCAATGATTTGCTGCTCATGAAGATGAAACGCACAGACTTCCTGAGAATTAGAGATAATGAAATGCATTCCGATCAATTCGAAGATATGATCATCGATAATGGCCAAGCCCTAGAGATGTCTAACGTCTATACTAATATACTCAGTGGGACGATGGAGGCCTATGCCTCTATCGTTTCTAACAATCTTAACACTTTCATACATAGACTGACCATTATCACGATTATTCTGATGGTGCCGACTTTGGTTGCAAGTTTTTATGGGATGAACTTGGACCATTTACCTTTCAGCGGAAGCAAATACGCTTTTTATATGATTCTTCTTATCTCCATATTTCTAGGGATATTGTTGATATTCTTTCTAGGTCGATCAAGTCGAAAAAACTAAGACGGCCATTGTTTGCTGGACAAGGAATTTTAATGCTTTGTTTTTTCAACAGGTGTTGATAACTCTGGTAACATATTAAAGAATATTCTTATTTAATTTGTGGCCGGATTTAGAGTGAGATTTCTTACCTGAGAATCAGCTTATGCTCCGTATTCCGAACATCTACTAAGGCCGTTTTCTCGGAGTTCTTCACAGGAAGAGCTATGGAAGAGTCGCCTCAATGATATTTTATATTAATTTTTTTTATATATATTGATTTACGTAATTTGTTCCTCCTAGGAAAATTAACAAAACCAGATATAATGACCAGAGTAGTAGAACCACTATTAGAAGACAATCCAAACAGATTCGTACTGTTTCCAATCGAGCATGATGATATCTGGTCTTTCTATAAGAAATCTGAAGCTAGTTTCTGGACAGCAGAAGAAATCGACTTACATCAAGACTTGTCAGATTGGGAGAATAAGTTGAATGATGACGAGAAGCACTTCATTAAGCATGTTTTAGCCTTTTTTGCTGCTAGTGATGGCATCGTTAATGAGAATCTTGCTGACAACATGGTCAGTGAAGTACAGTATACAGAAGCTAAGTTTTTCTATGGGTTCCAGATTATGATGGAGAATATCCATTCCGAGACTTACTCATTACTAATAGACACCTATATTAAGGACGCGAAAGAAAAAGATTATTTGCTCAATGCCATAGAAAATCTGCCGTGTGTTAAGAAAAAGGCAGATTGGGCACTTAGATGGATTGATAATGCCACTTTCGCTGAGCGACTTATCGCTTTTGCAGCCGTAGAAGGCATTTTCTTCTCAGGATCATTTTGTTCAATCTTCTGGTTGAAGAAAAGAGGACTAATGCCAGGTCTATCATTCTCTAATGAATTGATTTCTAGAGATGAAGGCATGCATTGTGATTTTGCCTGTTTACTTTATAATTCACATATACAGAATAAACTACCTAAAGAAACGATAAAGACTATTATCTGCGATGCAGTCGTGATAGAAAAGGAGTTCGTTTCTGATGCAATACCTGTAAGACTTATAGGTATGAATGCGGATAGCATGTGTGAGTACATAGAATACGTTGCCGACAGACTACTAGTTAGTCTAGGTAATGAAAAAGTGTACGGAACGGCTAACCCATTCCCATGGATGGAATTGATCTCATTACAAGGTAAGACGAATTTCTTCGAGAAGCGAGTCGGTGATTATGCCAAAGCTGGCGTTATGGCGGAAAAGGAAAAACAAATCTTTTCGCTGGATGAGGAGTTCTAATTGACCCTCTCTTAATAACAAACTACACCTTAACCAAACCCGAGATCTTTTCTAACCCTTATTATCTATGAATTGTTATGCAAGTAATTAAGAGATCTGGAATCAAAGAAGAAGTCAACTTCAATAAGATTTCAGCTCGTATCCGTAAGTTATGCTATGGATTAGATCCAAAATTTATAAAGCCCATGGAAATTTCACAAAAAGTGATACAGGGCTTATTCGATGGTGTGAGTACTTGGGAGCTAGATAATCTCGCGGCAGAAACCGCGGCTTCTCTTGCCACCGAGCATCCAGAATATGCGACTCTAGCTGCGCGTATTGCCATCTCCAACCTACACAAGAATACAGCTAAGTCATTCTCAAAGACGATGAGATTGTTATATGACTATATAGATCCTAAGACCGGTGAGTCAGCAGGACTAATCAGTGACATGCATCTCAAGATTATCGAAAAGAACAAACAAAGAATAGACTCAGCTATCGTCTATGACAGAGATTTTAGTTTCGACTACTTCGGCTTTAAGACCTTAGAAAGGTCTTATCTACTAAGAGCGGATGGCAAAGTAGTAGAGAGACCGCAGCACTTACTGATGAGAGCGGCTATCGGTATCCATGGAGAAGATATAGCTGCTGCAATCGAAACATATAACTATATGTCGGAGAAGTGGTTCATACACGCCACACCGACCTTATTCAATGCAGCAACCCCTAAGCCACAGTTGTCATCTTGCTTTCTACTCACGATGACAGATGATAGCATATCGGGTATATTCGAGACTTTAACCAGATGTGCTAAGATATCACAATCAGCTGGTGGTATCGGATTAAGCATTCATAATGTAAGAGCCAAAGGCAGTTATATCAAGGGCACTGGAGGCACTTCTAATGGCATCGTCCCGATGTTACGGGTCTATAATGATACCGCTAGATATGTCGACCAAGGAGGCGGTAAGCGTAAAGGAGCCTTCGCGATTTATATAGAACCATGGCATGCTGACATCTTCGATTTTCTAGACCTAAAGAAAAACCACGGAAAAGAAGAGCAAAGAGCTCGTGACCTATTCTATGCGATGTGGATATCTGACTTGTTTATGGAGCGGGTAGAGACTGATGGTGATTGGTCACTTTTCTGTCCGAACGAAGCCAAAGGTTTATGTGATGTATATGGTGATGAATTCAAAACACTCTATGCAAAATATGAGGAAGAAGGACTGGCCCGAAAAACTGTCAAAGCAAGAGATGTATGGTCTTCGATAATGGAGTCGCAAGTTGAGACAGGAACACCATACGTACTCTACAAGGATGCGTGTAACGAAAAATCAAACCAGAAAAACTTAGGGACTATACGGTCTAGTAATCTCTGTACCGAAATATTAGAATACACCTCTCCTGATGAGGTTGCGGTATGTAACCTCGCTTCGATATCACTAGGCATGTTTGTCAATCAAGAGACTGGCGAATATGATTTCCAGAAACTATATGAGGTCTCTAGGAAAGTGACTAAGAATCTCAATAAGGTTATAGATGTCAACTATTACCCAGTCGAGGAAGCCAGGAACTCTAACATGAGGCACCGACCTATAGGTATCGGCGTCCAAGGCCTTGCTGATGCATTTATCTTGTTACGGATGCCTTTCGAAAGTCCAGAGGCGAAGCAATTGAATAAAGATATCTTCGAAACTATTTATTTCGGGGCTGTCTCCGAATCTAATCTTCTTGCAGAACAGGAGGGTGCCTACCAATCATATGAAGGGAGTCCAGCTAGTCTAGGCCAATTGCAATATGATATGTGGGGCGTGACACCATCTGATCGATGGGATTGGGCAGGACTAAAAGAAAAGATCCAAGCACATGGCCTTAGGAATAGTTTGTTGCTAGCGCCAATGCCTACGGCATCCACTTCGCAGATATTAGGTAACAACGAATGTTTCGAACCCTACACGGCTAACATCTATACACGTAGAACACTGTCTGGTGAATATGTCGTCGTCAATAAGCATCTGCTCAAAGATCTTATTAGTCGAGGGTTATGGACTTCAGAAATGAAAGAAAGACTGATTGCTGCAAATGGTAGTATCCAGCATATGGAAGATATACCTGCCGATATCCGAGAGTTGTATAAGACAGTCTGGGAAATCAAACAGAAGGTATTAATAGACATGGCAGCTGATAGAGGTGCCTTCGTCTGCCAAAGCCAGAGTCTGAATCTATTCATGGAAACACCTAATCTGGCTAAGTTGACTTCTATGCATTTCTATGGCTGGAAGAGTGGCCTTAAGACAGGTATGTATTACCTAAGATCCAAGGCCGCTGTAGACCCTATTAAGTTTACACTAAGTGCCGATTATAAGGAAAAGTATGATACAACTAAAGAGGTAATCGATTTGCCAGAGGACGTTCAGCAAGAAGCTCAAGTCATCACTGTCGCTGACGGAGAAAGTTGCTCCATGGATGATGGTTGCTTGATGTGTGGTTCGTAACCCCTATTAGAAAAACATAAACAAGGGTCGTGTATTTTACATATACGGCCCTTTTTCTATGTTAGTGGGCGCAGTACTGACGTCTAGTTGTCATATGAATTCTTACTAAATGTATTGCCTCAGTCAGTGCGTAAATTGGCGTGTAAGAGCACTTGGAATGGGTTGTTAGAGTCAAATATCCAGAACTAAGACTCATTATGCGATCCTTATTTATCTATCTATCGGCTATTATAGTCGTAACCCTCTGTACACCAGGTCTAAGCCAAGGCATT
>CALEAC010000129.1 GCA_937944095.1 uncultured Saprospiraceae bacterium | reverse complement strand
ACACAAGCTGATGTCCCACCCTGGGCTAAGAAGATTATCATAGGGTCTATCGCCTATTTTCTCAATCCCATAGATGTCATCCCAGATCTGACACCTGTATTAGGCATGACAGATGACCTAGGTATCCTTGCTTTTGGACTGGCAACAATTGCTTGCTATGTAGATGATGCAGTGCGTGACAAAGCGCTAGAGAAACTACATCAGGTCATGAGCACTGATATCGATGAAAGCATCATCCATGAGGTGGACTCTTGGTTATAGTCTCAGATCACTGATGATAGCATCTACCTCCATCCGGTTGCCTTTATACTCCGAGATTTCAAAGTAGAAAAATAGTGACCATATTATGAAGCTGAATACGGCAGCAGATAGGAATATGGGAACGAAACCTGAATCAGGTATCCCCTCCCCGATTAGCTCTTTCATATTAACTAAGAACAATGGAAAATTCAGGATATAAAACCACTTAAGCAGACCGAGCCGACGAAGCTTAACACCATAGCCAGAGGAGATATACTCCAACATTGCCCCTATAAAATGAACCTTGTCCTCACTACTTGCAAGATCCATGTAATTAGCATGAGTAGCATGCTCGGCATAGGCTGATCTCATCATTGCTTTATAGATCATAAAGGTGACCAACATGAGTACTAGGAAAACGATGAGCCTCATCGAATACCCGTTCTTAATATAAAGAGACAAGATTGAAATAAATAACAAGATTGCAAGTAGAATCATAGCACTGGTCACGCTGTTGCTATCATTGCTCTGGGTCTCTGACTTAATTATAGCTAAGGATTTCTCCTCTAGATGTTTTAGGCTTTTATGATCCATATAAGTTACCACTTATACTAATATAGGCTAATAAGGTCAGAAAATAAAAATGCTCTTGCATGTTGCAAGAGCACCTTGTTCATCTATATTTTACTTTGTACTATTTATTCATCGCTTGGATGAGAATAGACACTTCATTGTTAAGCACCTCTATAAAACCTTGTTGTATATTGAAAGTTGTCCTAGAACCATCTTGAGCAATAATCCTAACCTCTCCTTCAGCAAGAGCGGCCACTATCGGTGCGTGCCCATTGAGTATCTCAAATTGACCAGAAATACCAGGTACTTTGACTGAGGTGATATCACCGTTATAGAGTTCCTTTTCTGGATTTAAAGCTAGTAGGTGCATCTGATTTAGGCTTTAGCTTCTTCAAGTATTTTCTTCCCCTTAGCAATCGCATCATCTATCGAGCCGACTAGATTGAATGCCGCTTCAGGATAGTCATCTACTTCACCATTCATAATCATGGTGAACCCTCTTATAGTTTCTTCTATAGGGACAAGAACGCCTGGAAGTCCAGTAAACTGTTCTGCTACATGGAACGGCTGTGATAAGAAACGCTGTACCCTTCTTGCTCGGTGCACAATTAGCTTATCTTCTTCCGAAAGCTCTTCCATACCTAGGATTGCAATGATATCCTGTAGCTCCTTATATCTCTGAAGTATATTTATAACTTTCTGGGCAGTGTCATAGTGCTCATCACCAACTATACTTCTCTCTAGAATCCTAGAAGTAGAATCCAATGGATCCACCGCAGGATAGATACCTAGGGAAGCTAACTTCCGACTAAGTACTGTCGTCGCATCCAAGTGAGCAAAAGTAGTTGCAGGCGCAGGATCTGTTAAATCATCTGCAGGTACATAAACGGCCTGTACAGAAGTAATAGAACCTCTCTTCGTCGACGTAATCCGTTCTTGCATCAGACCCATCTCAGTTGCGAGTGTTGGTTGGTACCCTACCGCAGACGGCATACGTCCTAGAAGTGCTGACACCTCTGATCCAGCTTGTGTAAATCTGAATATATTGTCTATAAAGAAAAGGATATCCTTACCACCTGTCGGGTCAGAAAGGTCACCATCTCTAAAGTACTCTGCTAATGTCAAACCCGATAGAGCAACTCTTGCTCTTGCACCAGGTGGCTCATTCATCTGTCCGAAAACGAAGGTTGCTTTGGAGTTTTCTAACTGCTTTATATCTACTTTAGATATGTCCCATCCGCCTTCTTCCATCGAGTGCAGGAAGGCCTCACCATAATCGATGATACCAGATTCTAGCATCTCTCTTAGCAGGTCATTACCCTCTCTTGTTCTCTCCCCAACACCGGCAAATACAGATATACCATCATAACCTTTGGCTATATTATTAATCAGCTCCTGAATCAATACTGTCTTACCTACACCTGCTCCTCCGAATAGTCCAATCTTTCCACCTTTAGAATAAGGCTCTATAAGGTCGATAACTTTGATACCTGTAAATAGCACTTCGGTCTCAGTTGAGAGATCTTCGAATCTAGGTGGCTTACGGTGGATAGAGGCTGTTGTCGTCCTATCTACATTGCCTATTCCGTCTATTGCATCTCCGACTACATTGAACAATCGACCTCTAATTGCTGCACCAGTAGGCATAGAAATTGGTTGTCCTTTGTCGATAACATCCATGCCTCTAGTCAAGCCTTCAGTAGAATCCATAGAAATCGCACGGATACTATCTTCTCCTAAATGCTGTTGTACTTCTAGTACAAGTGACTCACCATTTTCCTTTGTTACTTCTAGAGCGCTGAGTATCTCTGGTAGTGAATTATTTTCTCCAGCAAAACTAACATCAACAACAGGGCCGATGACTTGCTTTACATGTCCGATATTTGCCATATTCTTAGATTATTGTAGGTCTTCTAAATTGCTGCAAAGATAAGGTAATGCTAGCGATTTTAAGGTACATAGATACTTGATTTTGCATCGCAGTTTACCCTAAACTTATTTAGAATAAACCCTTAGAGCTAACAATATTATCTAGTAAATCTGGTCTACTAAGTAACTTATTAGAGCGTTAAGTTAGACAAAGACCAATTATTCTTCTTCTGAACTGCTTAACTCTGATATAGTCAGAAAGAAGTTATTCGGTCCATCAGCAACTATTATGCTGATTATATTCTCGTTTATAAGTTCTAATAGCCCGAGGAAGGTAACAATCGCATGCATTCGATTATCTAGTCCAATAAATATTTGCTCAAAGCTATATTTCCCTCCATCTTCTAATGTGCTTAGAATGTGAGTTTGCTGATCCTTTAGGGTATAAGGGAACTTTACAACTTGGTGGATGTATCTATCATTAACGTTTTTATATCGCTCTAAGACATTCCTGAAGCTTGTAAATAGCTTATAGGTTGTTAATGATTCCAGCTCTACATCGATTAAGGCAGTCTTAGCAAGTGTTGATATTTCCTGTGCTACATTCCCCCTAAGGATTCTTCTGGCACGCTCCTGTTCCTTTTCCCGGAAGTTCTCTATGACGTCCTTGTATTGCTTATACTCTAGTAGTCGTTTGACTAACTCTTCACGTGGATCGATCTCGTTGCCCTCTTCGTCTATTTCCTTTCTAGGCAAAAGCATCTTTGCTTTTATCCTCATCAGCGTCGCAGCAACTAGAATAAATTCTGATGCAACGTTGAGATCTAGCTCCTCTAATTTCTTTATGTAGGCTAAGAAATCTTGTGTTATAGTACTGATAGGAATGTCATTAATATCCAGCTCATCTCTTTGTATAAAATACAACAGTAAGTCGAATGGCCCTTCGAAATGCTTGATCTTAACTGTGTAACTTGAGCTCATATCCTATAACTAGGCTTGTATTAGAAACAATTATACAAATATGTCATCATTATATATTATTCCTACTATCATCTCTGAAAAAGGCATCAATAGCATTCCTGTTTCTACTATTACAGTGATGCATAAGCTAGAGTATTTCGTTGTAGAAAGAATTAGAACAGCAAGAAGGTTTATCTCTTCTACTTCACCTATAACTTCGATCTCAGATCTCAATTTCATTGAAATTGCTAAGCATGATAAGTCCCACCTAACACGCGCAGAAGCGTGGTTTGAGAAAGGTTATGAAATAGGATTAATTAGCGAGTCAGGGATGCCAGGCATTGCCGATCCCGGAAATGATTTAGTGCTAGCAGCGCACAAGAGGCATTATAAGGTCATTCCTCTGAGTGGTCCCTCATCTATCACCTTAGCACTGGCAGCAAGTGGCCTAAATGGTCAGAGCTTTGCTTTTGGTGGCTACCTACCTATCAAGGAAAATGAGTTAAGATCAAGATTAGTTGAACTCGAAAAATTAATCCTACGTACTGGTCAGACTCAGATATTCATAGAAACACCCTATAGAAATGACAGACTACTTGGCTTCTTTACAAAGTATTTTGATCCTTCTTTGATACTTTGCATTGCTACGGACATAAATGGTGAGCATGAAGCTGTACAGACTAAATCCATCTATGAGTGGCGTAAGAAGGCCCATGAGATAGGAAAGTTACCCTCAATATTCATTATCGGCAAGGCATAAAAAAAGGGGACACATTGCTGTATCCCCTTAGTTTCATAAACCAAATGATTACTCAATCACGATCATATGTTTAGTAGCTGTGTGTGCGCCTGCTTCTAACTTGTAGTAAACGACACCAGCTGTCAATCCCTTAGTATCTAGGCTAACTGTGTTAGCTCCTCTCTCGCCATCTAGGCTCATTACTCTCATCACCTTACCTGTCACATCATATAGGGTCAACGTCACCGCTGAATTCTCAGGTAAGCTATATCCTATCGTCGTCTGCTCACTGAATGGATTTGGCTCATTCTGTGATAGACTGAAGTCCTTAGCACTGCTATTACGCAACTCTAAGTTAATCACCTCTAGGTCTTCTCCGATATATGCTTCTGCTCTCGTCACACTTGAGTTCATACCTATCAAATCACTCAACTGT
>CALEAC010000128.1 GCA_937944095.1 uncultured Saprospiraceae bacterium | reverse complement strand
TAGAAGCTTTGGATAAAGAAGGCGAGAAGGTTGTCGAAGCACAGTGGGATGGTATCGTCAGTTCATTGACTAACGAACAGAAGAAAACGGTACAAGGCCCAATAGAATGGACTAGAATACATAATCTACCAGATCACGTCTACTTTAATCACGCTCAGCACGTCGCTATCGGTAAACTCGAATGCCAGAACTGTCATGGTGCAGTCGAGGAAATGGATGTACTTGCGCAGCACTCACCGCTTTCTATGGGTTGGTGTATCAATTGTCACAGGGAAACAGAAGTACAATTTGGCGATAATGCTTACTATGACAGCTATGTCAAATATCACGATGAATTAGCTAGTGGAGATAAAGAGAAAGTAACTGTAGAAGATATAGGCGGCCTAGAATGTCAAAAATGTCATTACTAAAACCAACATCTAGAAGTATAACACATGAATAATAATTCTGTCTGGATAGGAGAAAAGGACTTGAACCGGGATAAGGACTTCTTAGAAGAAGTCGATAAGGAATTCGGAGGTGTAGAGGTGTTGGAAAATGCCGATGTCGCGACCGAACAGCCAACTGATAGGAGAGACTTCTTGAAGTTCTTAGGTTTCGGCCTGGGTGCAGCAACAGTTGCCGCTGGTTGTGATATTCCTATTAAGCGTGCAATTCCTTATGTCATCAAGCCTGATGAGATTGTCCCAGGAGTCGCAACATACTATGCGTCTTCTTATGTAGAAGGAGGGGACTACTGTCCAATACTTGTAAAGTGTAGAGAAGGTAGACCTATCAAAATAGAAGGTAACGACCTGTCGCCACTTACTGGAGGCGGTACTTCAGCTAGAGCACAGGCTTCATTACTTAGCCTATATGACACGAATAGATATAGAGCACCTCAGTATAATACTGCAACAGAAGTACTAGCTGCGAGCTGGTCAGATCTAGATACTGATATCAAAGGCAAGCTTGCCGCAGCTAGAAATATCAGAGTTGTAACTAATACTATCTTAAGTCCAACAGCTCACGCAGCACTCAAAGAATTCCAAGCGAAGTATCCTAGTACTAAAGTGGTCACCTATGACCCTGTTAGTTCTGCAGCAATACTCGAAGCGAACGAAATGAGCTTTGGTGATCGAGTTATTCCAGGTTATAATTTTGACAAAGCAGATGTGATTGTCAGTTTCAATGCGGACTTCTTAGGTACTTGGATCTCTCCCGTAGAATTTGCATCAGATTATATCAAGAATAGAAAAGTCACTGGCGCCAATAGTAAAATGTCTCGACACGTACAGGTGGAGAGTCACATGTCTATGACAGGTTCCAATGCAGACCATAGAGTCCTTATCAAGCCTTCTGAACTGGGTGTCGCTATTGCTTACCTACACGGTAAGGTCACTGGCGGCGGCGGAGGCAATGCACTAAATGATAGAGCTAAAAAAGCCCTAAGTGCAGTTGCTGACCAACTGAAAAGCGCAGCTGGCCGTTCATTGATTGTGAGTGCTTCTAATAATGTACAAGAGCAAATCTTAGTCAACGACATGAATAATGTCTTAGGCAATTATGGTAAAACATTAGGTTTTGCAGATGCTTCATATCAGCGACAAGGAGACGAGAGACAGTTAGATACACTGATAGCTGAAATGGAAGGTGGCCGTATCGATACAGTTATTGTATGGGGTGCGAATCCAGCTTACGACACGAACAAAGCAGCCGCTTTTACAGCAGCCTTAACTAAGGTAGCTAATAAGATTGCACTGGCTTATCAGCCAAATGAAACGACAGCCCTTTGTAACGCTGTTGCGCCAACTAATCATTTCTTAGAAAGTTGGGGTGATGCCTTACCTAAGAGAGGTCATCTAAGTCTCATTCAACCTACGATAAGTCCACTATTTGATACCAGACAAGGCGAACTAAGCTTATTAAAGTGGGCTGGTTCTACTGTCGTTAATTTAGATAGCGAACAACCCTATTTAGAATTCTTAAAGTATAACTGGAAGAACAGCTACTTCGCAGACCAAAGTGATTATAGCTCATTCAGATCTTACTGGGATAACGCTCTCCATGATGGCGTTGCACTGGGCGGTGGTTCTATTACCTCTTCTGGGTTCAATGTAGATGTGAGTCTCGCGTCTAAGAAAGTGTCTCAGCCATCAGGTGCGGGTGTCGAGTTAGTGGCTTATGAACCAGTGAGCATCGGCAATGGTCAGTTCTCTACTAACCCATGGTTACAAGAAATGCCTGATCCAGTATCGAGAACAACCTGGGGTAATTACCTAGCAGTTCCTGTTAATTTTGATGGGGTTAATCGCTTTAAAGGTATGAATGACCTAGCTGATGGAGACTTAGTAGAAATGAGTGTCAACGGTGAGAGTTATACCTTACCAGTAATACAACAATTCGGAATGGCACCAGGTACAGTTGCACTGGCACTGGGTTACGGTCGGAAGGCAGCAGGAAAGTGTGGTACAGGCATCGGTGATGATATTAATAATCACCTTCCTCTTAATGGCGGCTTAACTCAGTATTACCTTTCTGATATCGCATTGACTGGCAAAGTTGGTAAAGAGGAACATTTCTCATGCGTACAGTACCATCACACAATCGGTGTCAAAGCAGCTAATGAAGCTGGTGAGATTATCAATGCTGATGAGGCTGCTTTAGCTTATGCTTATGGTGCAACTGGATACCAAGGTTCACTGACAGAAAGATCTGTAATTGTCCCGACTACTCTAAAAGATCTGAAAGGAAGTATCGCAAGATTAGCAAAGAAACAAGAGACTTTCGATCATCTGAATGATCAGACGCTATATCCTTACGAAGAATACACAGCAGACAAATATAGCCAAGGGCATCACTGGGGTATGCACGTTGATCTTAATTCATGCATCGGTTGTAATGCCTGTACGGTTGCCTGTATGGCTGAGAATAATGTACCTGTTGTCGGCAAGAAAGAAGTATCACGGCATCATGAGATGACTTGGTTGAGAATAGATAGATATTACTTCGGTGATGCTGAGAATCCTAACACGGTGTACCAGCCGATGATGTGTCAGCATTGTGATAACGCTCCTTGCGAGAATGTCTGTCCTGTCAATGCAACGAACCACAGTTCTGAAGGCCTCAACCAAATGGCTTACAACAGATGTGTCGGAACTAGATATTGTGCGAATAACTGTCCATATAAAGTGAGAAGATTCAACTGGTTAGATTATACAACTGCGGATATCTTCCCAGCAAATCAGCCGGCAGTTAATAAAGGTGAAGCGGTACCATTCGGTGCTGATAACCTGACAAGAATGGTGCTTAATCCAGATGTCACAGTAAGATCAAGGGGTGTAATCGAAAAATGTAGCTTCTGCGTCCAGAGGTTACAAGAAGGAAAGTTGACAGCGAAAAAAGAAGGTAGACGGTTACAGGATTCGGATGTGAGATCAGCCTGCCAGACGGCCTGTCCTACTGGAGCAATTACCTTCGGGGACATGAATAACAAAGACGGTGAACTTAGTAAGAAACTGAAATCACCATTGAACTATATAGCCTTAGATGAAATCAATGTCCGGTCATCAGTGACCTATACAATGAAAGTGGTCAATAAGGACGAAAGAATAGATGCATAAATTTAAAATCGACATCAATCTAGCATAAATGAGTCATTACGTAAGCGATATTCGAGAGCCATTAATTAATGGTAGCAAGACGTATCACGATATAACTGAGGATCTAGTCTCGCCAACTGAGAAGGCGCCGGGCATGGGTTGGACTGTCGGTTTCTTGATCTCTTTGAGCATGATGGCTTTTGGTCTGTTCTGTATCGCATGGACGGTATGGCATGGTATCGGAACGTGGAACCTTAACCGGACCATCGGCTGGGGTTGGGATATTACCAATTTCGTTTGGTGGATCGGAATCGGACACGCAGGTACATTGATATCGGCGATACTATTACTATTCAGACAAAAATGGAGAACGGGAGTTAACAGAGCAGCAGAGGCCATGACGATATTTGCGGTGATCTGTGCAGCCTTATTCCCTGGTATACACGTTGGTAGAGCATGGGTCGTTTTTTACTTTTTCCCTTACCCAAATACAAGAGGACCTTTGTGGCCTAACTTTAACTCTCCATTACTTTGGGATCTATTTGCGATATCGACTTACTTCACAGTGTCATTATTATTCTGGTATACGGGACTCGTTCCTGATTTTGCAACAGTAAGAGACAGAGCAAAAGGAATCAGAAGAAAAATATATAATTTCTTGTCCTTTGGATGGACAGGATCAGCTAAGCACTGGCAGAGATGGGAGTCATTATCTCTGATACTCGCAGGTATAGCAACACCTCTTGTACTATCAGTACACACGATAGTATCATTTGATTTCGCGACTTCTATTATACCTGGCTGGCATACAACGATATTCCCTCCTTACTTTGTAGCAGGTGCAATCTTTAGTGGATTCGCCATGGTACTGACTTTGATGATAGTCACTAGAAAGCTTTTAGGATTGCAAGATTATATCACAATCGCGCACGTAGAATCTATGAATAAGGTCATCCTTGTGACAGGTACGATTGTCGGTGTGGCCTATCTGACTGAGTTATTCATCGCCTGGTATTCTGGTTATGTATACGAGCAGTTCGCCTTCTTTAATAGAGCGGTAGGACCTTACTGGTGGTCGTACTTCGGTATGATGTTTTGTAATGTGATTTCACCTCAATTATTCTGGTTCAGAAAGCTGAGGAGAAATATCGCCTTTACCTTCTTTATATCTATCGTGATAAATATCGGGATGTGGTTCGAGCGGTTTGTGATTATCGGAACGACACTAGCGAGAGATTACTTACCATCATCATGGAGTTACTACTCACCGACGTGGGTCGAGATAGGTATCTTCTTAGGAACGATGGGTATCTTCATGACACTATATCTGCTGTTCACTCGAGTAGCACCAGTGGTTGCGATAGCTGAGGTTAAGAGTATACTTAAGAGTGCTGGAGATCAATATACTGGTCCTAATAAGACACACCATCATGACCATGGTCATGATGGCGGTCATGGCTTAACAGCGACTCATGG
>CALEAC010000127.1 GCA_937944095.1 uncultured Saprospiraceae bacterium | reverse complement strand
TAAGAGAAAAATAGATATATTCAAGAAAAGCTTAAAGCCAGCTGCGCCATATAAGGGCGGAAAGAGCCTAGCAGATGTTGCTAGTGTAAGCAAGAAGAAACTGTATAAATTGTCTTCTAATGAGAATTACTTAGGCAGTTCCCCTAAAGCATTAGCTGCTATCAAAAAAGCAGTTAATAACCTTAACTTATATCCTGAAAGAACAGATAAGAACCTAAGAGCAGACCTAGCTCGCTTCTATGGTGGTATTTTTTCACCAGATCAGTTCATCACGGATAACAGTGCGGTTGCGTTGTTAGAAAAAATAGAACGTGCGTTCTTATATCCTGGTAATGAAATCATCATGTGTAATCCAGCCTTTAAGCCATATCACATGTTTGCCAGTAAGCTAGAAGCGAAGGTCGTCGACATCCCGCTAAAAGGTAAAAAGTGCTTGCTGGATATAGCTGGTATCCTCTCAGCGATTAATAAAAACACAAGGTTGCTTTTTCTATGTAGTCCTAATAATCCGACTGGGACGCATATTCCCAAGCGTCAGTTAGATGAATTATTACCACAGTTGCCAGACCATGTGGTGACCGTCTACGATGAGGTCTATTACCAATTCGCTGATGCAACAGATTATACAACCGCCATACCCTACGTAGATGCTGGCATGAATGTCATAGCGATTAATAGTTTTTCTAAGGCCTATGGACTAGCCGGTATGCGCGTCGGTTATGGATATACGAATGAGAAGATTGCTCGGTACGTCTCACAGTTAAGTAGACCGTTCGAACTTAATACACTAGCTATGGCTGCGGCTTCTGCTGCCTTGTCTGATAAGGCCTTTATCAAGAAAACTGTGGCTATGGTCCGAGATGAAAAGAAGTATCTCTATACGCGACTCGATAAATTAGGTGTCCAGTATCTGCCATCACAAGCCAACTTTATTGCAATCAAGCCTAAGATGGACCCTAAGCAATTCGAGGCAGCCATGCTGACCGAGGGTATTATGGTACGGCCAGTTGCTAATTTTGGCGCACCCAAACATGTGAGGGTAACAATCGGAGACCACGAAGCAAACAAGAAATATATCGCAGCCTTAAAAAAGGTATTGAAGTAAGTCGAATAGACCGCTTGCTCCCACTAATTGTAATTAGATATAAAAGTATCATGAAGTCCTTAAGCATTTTTTTACTCTTCGTTATTGCCAGTTGTTCCGCACAAAATGCTGAAATAGAGGACTTGTTGCAGGAGATAAATGATAGCGACAGTGACTATGTGTTATGTGCGCCGCTAATAGCTAGGGTAGATAGTCTTTTTTGTCACCCAGATCTAAAACAGTTTGAAGCCAAGCTTGTTAAGCTGAATGAGTTGATGAAGCAACGGACTGAAGAGATAAAAGTAACTAGGTCTTATGATCGCCCAAGAACTTGTGAAACCTTAGAGACCTCGCTTATGAATCTTCAGAAATCTATTCCATATGCTGGCATGAGTTCTGATAAGATCGTTGCGATGAGTCTCAACGAAATCAAAACCAAAGATGAACAGGGACTCAGAAGTGACTTTTTTGCTTTACTGCTCAGAAAGCATGTGTCGATCGATAATCTTGATTTAGTTATAGATTATCTGAAGGAGGGGAACTTAGTCACTAATACAATGATTTTATTTGCAGTAGCGATGTCTAATAGAGCCGTCAAAAAGGAGTTGCTTACTCGATTAGAAAATGTAGAACTTCCACATATACAACCGATGATAAATAACATGAGACGGCTCTTCGAAAATGAAGTTATGAAAGCCGAGTCTTTTCCTGATGCGACACATATTCACCTCAGTCTAGATAAGAAGACTTACCTTAATGGTGATGTCGTCAGCGATTTGTGTGAGTCTCTTAGTAAGTTAGAAATGGGTTCAGATACGATCAAACTGCGATTGACCCAAAACAAATACACTCGCTATGGCGCTCTGAAGGAGGTAAAGAAGGATTTGAGAATGTGTAAGACGCTTCCCAACTATATGATAGTCTCGGACACAGAATTGGTAAATCTAAATTAGAAAACCTCAACAAGCTTATGCGGATAGGAATCATATCAGATATTCATGAAAATTTTCATAATCTCATCTTAGCATTGAGGAAGATGGAAAAAGAAGGTGTGGAAGAAATTCTGTGTCTCGGTGACCTGATGAATGCTGGCATCGCTAAAATTCTCGTGCATCATACGATTCCTTCTTATATGATCTGGGGTAATAATGATGGAGAGAAAGTCGATATCGTCAAAGCTTCTCTGAGAGAAGGGTCGCAGCTAACAGTAAGCCTGAATACCTATGATTTCCTAGAACGAGACGGCAAGAAAATATTTATATCCCACTATAATGATTTAGCTCAGCCAATGGCACAGTCAGCAAACTATGATGCCGTTTTCTATGGACATGATCATATCAAGCATGTTAGCAAAGTTGGTGATTGCCATCTAGTCAATCCTGGTGAGCTATCAGCACAAAAGACAGGTGCTGCTTCTATTGCAATTTATGATACAGATAAGGATACAATTGATCTCGTAGAACTAAAGGACAGTATAACATTGAAATCTGATCTCGTGGATGCCTTCTTTAGAGAGAATATGGACAGACTTGGATTCCGATCTAAAGATTCTTTTAACCACCTATAGTTTCTGATATCGGTCACTTTAGCTTTAATGAAATATCAGGCGTCAATACTTTTTGGACACCAATTTAAGACAAGACCATGCAGTTAAAAAATAAGAACCTCTTACAAACTCAAGCTTACATAGATGGGGCATTCTCATCAGCAGCTTCAGGTGCTACCTTTCCAGTCACCAATCCTTATGATGGTTCGAAGCTAGCGGAAGTCGCTGATTGTGGTGCTGAAGATACCGAACGCGCGATACAAGCTGCTGCCAAAGCATTTAAAGTATGGAGAAAATTCTCAGCTGGCAAACGCGCTCGCATACTGAAGGCGTGGTATCTCTTGCAGATAGAGAATGCAGCTGATCTCGCGCAGATATTAACCTTGGAACAAGGCAAGCCTCTGGGTGAAGCTAAGGGAGAGATACGCTATGGTGCCTCGTTTGTCGAATGGTTTGCGGAGGAGGCCAGAAGAATCTATGGCGATGTTATTCCTGGCCACCAAAGTGATAAGCGCATCATGACAATTAAGCAGCCTGTCGGTGTCGTCGCTGCAATTACCCCATGGAACTTCCCTAGTGCCATGATTACTCGTAAGGTGGCACCTGCCCTCGCAGCTGGCTGTACCGTTGTGATCAAACCCTCAGAGCTGACACCATTATCTGCCTTAGCCTTAGCAGAGCTGGCAACCCAAGCTGGTTTTCCACCTGGCGTGATCAATATCGTCACGACGAACAAAGCACCAGAGGTCGGCACTGCGATGACCGCTAGTCCGATTGTAAGGAAGTTATCTTTTACAGGATCTACTATGGTGGGTAAGCTACTACTCGGTCAGTGTGCTGCTACAGTAAAGAAAGTCTCACTAGAGTTAGGTGGCAATGCGCCGTTTATTGTTTTTGATGATGCGGATATGGATAAAGCTGTTGCTGGTGCAGTCGCAGCTAAGTATCGGAATGCAGGGCAGACCTGTATCTGTGCTAACAGAATCTTTGTGCAATCTTCTGTCTACGACGATTTCATCACTCGATTCACCGTAGCCGTAAAGGAACAGCAATTAGGTGATGGTATGACGGCAGGTACAGTTGTAGGTCCTATGATAGAGGAGAAAGCAGTCTGCTCAGTCGAAGCAATTGTTAGTGATGCTAAGGATAAGGGTGGTCTAGTCCTTACTGGAGGAAAACGCAGTGGTTCTGGCAGCTCATTGTTATTCGAACCGACGGTAGTGGCGAATGCGACACGTGACATGAAGGTTTTTACAACTGAGATTTTCGGACCTGTCGCGCCAGTATTTAGATTTGAAACAGAAGAGGAAGTCATCGAAATGGCTAATGATACAGAGTATGGTCTTGCTTCTTATTTCTATGGTCGTGACTACGCACGTATCTGGCGTGTTGCAGAAGCCTTAGAATACGGTATGGTCGGGATTAATACGGGTATGATCTCTACAACTGTTGCCCCGTTTGGTGGTGTCAAGCATAGCGGCTTCGGTCGAGAAGGATCTAAGTATGGCATGGACGATTACTTGGAGATTAAGTACTTGTGTTGGGGTGGTGTGGAGTAGTTAAGTTTACTTTCAACCCTAAGAATTCATTTAGTAATATACTTGTTAGGGATCGATTCCCAGTTATTACATCTTTCGATTAATTCCTTTTTGAAAGTTTTGTAGAATTCTTTAGACGAATATTGATCTTTCTCAAAGTGCTTCCTGAGTGTCGAGGTCATCGCCTTGCTCAGTTCTTCTTCTAGTTCGTCTAAGAATCCGTTTATTTTTATTCGTGCCATAGGTTGTTTCTGTATCCAAAGCTAAGTAAAGGAAATTGTTTCG
>CALEAC010000126.1 GCA_937944095.1 uncultured Saprospiraceae bacterium | reverse complement strand
GGTCGACAGCAATATCTTGGTTTAGAAACGACGCCAGATGAAGCCCGTTCTATTATTACCAGTACAGCTTTAGATATGGAAGACGTCGGCTATGATATCAAATCTGGAGCGGGCTTACTGCAAACCAATGAAGCCTTACTGCAATTCGCTAATCCGGCACCTATTATAGATGATTACCAATATCCTGATGGATTCGATCCAGCAGATGTAAGTACTGTGCCATTCCAGGTAACGCTCAAAGGTCGGTACATCACAAGTATGACTCAGGTTGTCTTCAATGGAGATACTTTAGTCACAACAATCATTGGTGATTCAGTAGCGATAGCAACAATACCTGTATATAGTACAACAGATACGATAGCTGATATGGTGATGCTAACGACACCACCATTGACAATAGAAGAAACTGATGGCGGTACATCTAATTGCGTCGAATTTAATTTACCTATTAAGACGCCTATTACAATCACAGTGAATAGTGCAACTAAGTATTATGGTGAGGATATCCCTGCATTTACTTCTACCGTGACGGGGTTACCTGATAGCATTAGCTTAAGTTCTGTAGGCTTGGATACACTACCTGTAATCTATAATGTCGGTGCGACCACCTACAGCATACCAGGTAAGTATAGGATAGATGCGAGTATGGGTATCTTGTCTGCAGCGATTAGTGACAATTATGATTTCAGATATGTGAATGGCACACTGACGATAGACAAATTACCTCTCACTATAAAACCTGATTCTATCAGTATTACTTATGGAGATCAAGTGCCTGAAGCCACCTTTAGCTATACTTATCCAGGGTCTATCACTAACCCTAGTGGCTTAGAGTCTGCAATAACGAGCAGTTATCAGTCCACTCTAGAACCGGGTTATGCGCTTACACGAGGTTTCGATCTAGTAAGTATATTAAAGGAAGCATACACCCCTGCAACTGAGGTGAAGCTGGTCGATGTATTAGAATTAACTGAAGGCTTTCTTTTAGTTAGAAATCAAGAATTACTACAAGTATATATTGATGAAGGCATTCTCTCACCAGCTGATGTCTCTGAAGCAGCAATAGCCCTAGCTGATGGTATCGCTTTGATACCTAACTCTGTTCCTGATACGGGAGTAGATGATGGATACACCATCGTAGATGGGTCTGCTTTAGTGAATGGCACTGCGCTAGTCAATGCTTCAGCTTTAGTGAATTCTTTTGCCTTAGTGAATGGCTCTGCATTAGTCAATGCACTTAATGCTGAATTATCTGGTTCTGCTCTAGTGAATGCACTTGCATTAGTAGATGGCTTTGCCTTAGTGAACGGCTCTGCACTGGTCAATGGACTGGCCTTAGTAGATGGTAGCGCTCTGGTGAATGCCTTAATAGATATAAACGCTCTTTCTCCAGGATCAACTATAGTAGATGCTTTTGCTTTAGTAAATGGATTAGCCTTAGTCAATGGCATGGCCCTAGTGAATGGTTCTGCCTTAGTGAATCAGTTAGGTTCTGCTTCTCTCGTCGATGCCTTTGCGTTGGTGGATGGACTTGCTTTAGTTGATGCCTTTGCTCTAGTCAATGGCCTAGCATTGGTAGATGGTTCAGCTTTGGTCAATGATATTCCTTTGATGGACGCCTTGGCTCTGGTAGATGGTTTAGCTCTAGTGAATGGCTCTGCTTTAGTGAATGCGCTGCCCTTAGTTGACGGTGCTACCTTAGTCGATGCCTTTGCTCTGGTGAATGGTATGGCTTTGGTGAATGGATTAGCTCTCGTGAATGGCTCTGCTCTTGTCAATGCCTTACCACTAGTCGATAATATAACAGATGCCCTGGCCCTAGTCGATGGAACGGCTCTCGTGAATGGTTCCGCCTTAGTTAATGGACAAAATGCGCTAGAAATGGCTCTAGGAACAGTTCTTTCAGGCTCAGCTCTTGTCAATGCTTTGGACTACATGGATTCATTAGCACTGACTGATGGTTTGGCTCTTGTCAATGAAGTCGCTATCGTCGATGGCTCAGCTCTTGTCAATGCCCTTGCCTTGGTTAATGCGTCAGTAGGTTCCATAACGGACGCACTAGCACTCGTCAACGGTTCTGCCTTAGTGAATGGTTATGCACTCGTCGATGGCTCAGCACTCGTGAATGGTTCTGCTCTCGTCAATCAGTTGGGCAGTAGCTCGTTAGTTGATGCCACAGCTCTTGTCAATGGTCTAGCTCTTGTCGATGCATCAGCACTCGTCAATGGATTCGCCTTAGTGAATGGGTCTGCGCTCGTCAATGCCAGTGGAATGATCAGTGCCTCTGCACTCGTCAATGGTTCCGCCTTAGTCAATGGCTCAGCACTCGTCAATGGTTCTGCACTTGTCAATGGACTTGCCTTAGTAAATGCTATGGCCCTGGTCAATGGCTCTGCTCTAGTAGATGCCTCAGCACTGGTCAACGGACTGGCCCTTGTGAATAGTTTTGCCCTAGTCAACGGTAGCGCCCTTGTCAATGGTTCTGCACTCGTCAATGGTTCTGCCCTTGTTAATGGCATGGCACTCGTGGATGGGACAGCCTTAGTTAATGGTAGTGCACTAGTCGATGGCTTTGCTTTAGTTAATGGCTCTGCTTTAGTGAATGGTTCAGCCCTCGTCGATGGTACTGCCCTCGTTAATGGCTCTGCCTTAGTCAACGGTAGCGCACTCGTCAATTCTGATGGCTCTGCCTCAGACGTCGTAGATGAATCAGTGGCAATTGTGAGTGCACCTGATGTGCCGAATGTCTCTGATCTGACTTCAGCTAATATCTTATCAGGCTATGCGGCAGGCTGCAATTGGGTCATTCCAGGAACGCTATTTTCTGATAACTATGAGATCGCTTACGAACCAGGTAAGGTGCATATAGCCCCAAAGAATGTAACAATTACAATCGATGATAAATGGATGAGTGCTACCTCAATTAATTTGCCAGAGTTTACAGCGAGTACCGTCGGTGTTATTGATGGTGATACCCTGATACTAGATTTTAAAGTCCTTGCTTATATGCAAGGTGTAGCGGGCACTTATGATATTACTGCAACTACCAGTAATCCAAATTACATAATTACAGTGACTAATGGCATCTTGACTATTGGTGACTGTGTAGGCGCATCCAGTAATTATACACTCTCAGGTGATCAGGCAGTGACCTTGGATCCTGAATCTTGTTCGATCCCAGTCTCGTATGATTTGACCTTCGATAACGGTTGCAATTTGGCTAATCTATCGATAACTAAATATGACAATCTTGGGAATGTTTTGGGCACAGCTGTCTATATACCTACAGCAGCTGAATTAGCCAACTTGAGCTTAACGCTTCAGGATACACTGAGTGCTGCTACTGGTAACTACATTAATGGCACAGCGGACATTGCATTTGAGGTCACTGCTCATCATACAGATGGATTATCATATATCTTGAATCCAATAACGTTTACTGTTTCGACGCCACCGCCTTCCTTGTTGCCATATACAGGTGCGGATACCGATGGAGACAATGTTGTAGAACCAATAGATGGATCAAGTTTCCAGTTCGATTCTGATCGCGAGGTCTATCTAAGTTCTGCGGTAGATGTATCTGTTCTACCTGAGACGGACTATAGTTTTGATATCTGGTTTAAGACCACTGACCCAGAAGCAAGTATCGCTGTCATGACAGATAGTAATAACCTGTTCGAAGCTCGAGATAGAGAAGTATTCTTGAATAGTGGTGCGGTTACCGTTCGTACTTATACTGGAGGGACTACAAGTGAATATATATCCACTCCTGGGTCGGTAGACTATGCAGATGGTGCATGGCACCACATAGTACATGTTATCGAAGCTGGTGTCGGACAACAGTTGTATGTTGATGGTAACTTAGAGAACTCAGGAAGTGCAGATATATCTGCGAATACAGCTGCTAATTTAGTTGTTGTTGGTTATGTGCCATTCCTAGAAGGCTATCATGGAAGTACAGCTTATAATGGAGAAATAGGACAATACCGTTTGTGGAATAAGGCCTTAGTTGCAAGTGAAATCACTGACCTGTTCAATGATGATCCTTCAGTAGATGAATCTGAGGTTATACTAAAAATTGATCTCAATGAGCCAAATTTAGCGGATTTAGTACTTAATGGATTTGTTGATCCTGCGCCTATTGACGAAGACAATTTTGCAGTTATAAATAATGCAAGTTTCTTGGTCTTTGAGGCTGACCCAGTAACATGTCAGGCTAATCCTAACTTTGTGATTCCATTTGCTAATTGTGATCCTGATATTAATAATGACTGGACGCTAGATGTCTTTGTTGATAGAATAGGAGAGGGCGGCGCATGGGGTAGCTTTGTTGTTGATTACATAAGCAATGATGCAAGCGAAGCTCATGTCTATGCTAATTCGTTGGGCCTAGCATTACCAGGTGGATGGATCCCTGGATCTTATGAAGCAACAGTGAGTACTAGTGGTGGAGAGCCGACTTATGTGCCATTTACAGTTTATAATCCAGAGACAGTACTTGCAGGACCTGCTAATTTGATATTAGACCAATGTGCTACTGATACATTAATTACCATAGAATTTAGTAATTCTTGTAGTATCGATAAATTAAGAATAAGAACAACAGATGGCAATTTTAATTTGATTGTAGAGGATACTATTTCTATGACTGCCGCTGATTTGAATAATGGCTTTTATAATTATACAGCCAGTGCCGCAATCGGCGATACAACGAATTATTTCTTTTATGCCTTGGATAGTAACGATTCGATACTGAATGAACCGTACCTATGGACCCAGGTAGTGTCAGGAACCATACCGACCATTTTTGTTAGTCAGGTAGGTAACCCCTTGCCTTATGATTTAGGATTTGAAGTAAGCTATACAGCAGATCCCTCGACGTGCGATGTTCCTGTTGCTGATAATTATTATATAAATAATTTATGTGAATTAGAATATGTAGAAGTCATTTTTATTGATAGGTCAGATGGAAGTATTACTGTCTCTGATACGCTCACATTGAATCAGAATGAAGTGAGTAATTCATTTGTCAGTTTAGATTATGCGTTTCCGACATCCACTAGTTATGAGTTGACTATTATAGGTATGGACTCGGGATATAATTATATACCATCAGCGAGCTTGTATAGAATTGTTAATATGCAAGGAGGTCCTAGCAATCGGATTCCGATTACTGGCGCTAGTTTGATAAATAGTATTGACGAGTTTTATAATGTATCACCTAGCAGTTGTGATACAATTGTCGAGGTGTCCTTGGATTTTAAATATTGCTTTGCTGGTACTGGAGCACCGACTTTTGATCTGCAATATGTGTTGTATGATTCAGATGGTGGTGGGTTTAGTTTTAATGATCCAGTAATTAGCTCGGAAGTGATATCTATCACCCCTTCTATTGGTGTTGATCCAAATTATACATTTACAACTACTCTGGAAGCTGGAGAATATTGGTTGTATTTCGAATCATTATCTGGAGGGACTGGTGTATGGGTCGCTCAACATGTTGTGGTTTCAGATGCAGATCCTTTCGAATTGACTGGTCCTGCGCCGTATACGATAGACCCGAGTGACATTAATTGCATCGGTCTGACAGGTGTACA
>CALEAC010000125.1 GCA_937944095.1 uncultured Saprospiraceae bacterium | reverse complement strand
AGTCAGGGTAACCAGATTCTGCAGTTCAACGAACCATGGAAGACTGTCAAGGAAGACCCTGAAGCTGTCAAGGTGGTCATGAATCTAGCACTCCATTACATCAAAGTACTAAGTGTCGTTACCAGACCGTTCTTACCAGGTACTTCAGACAAACTATGTCAGTTGCTCAACTTGGATAAGATGGAAGAAAATGGTGAATGGCTAGACCTCAGTAATAAACTTTCAGAAGGAGAACACCTCATCACACCTGGTCATCAAATTAGTGAGGCCAACCATCTATTCTCACGCATAGATGACGAGGTCATCACCGCACAGAAAGAAAAACTGACCGCAACCCAAAACCTCCAACAAGAAATGGCCACCGCAACACCTGTCAAAGAGACCATCAATTATGATGATTTCACCAAGATGGACCTCAGGTCAGCAACAATCGTAAAAGCCAAGAAAGTGGCCAAAGCTGATAAGCTGCTCGAATTAGTTCTTGATGTAGGTTTTGAGAAAAGAACCGTGGTTTCCGGAATCGCCCAACACTATGAGCCGGAAAAGGTCATCGGTCAGAGAGTCACCTTACTAGCTAACCTAGCCCCAAGAAAAATTAGAGGCGTCGAATCCAAAGGCATGATTCTCATGGCAGAGAATTCTGATGGTAGCCTTAAGTTCATCGTGCCTAGCGAAGCAGAAAACGGATCGGCCATATCATGAAGTATCTAGCCATGAATATGGCTAGAGTACTTATTGTCCTCTTGGTCCTAAGCAGCAGCTCAATTGTCTCAGGGCAGCTTAGCGAATCCGCTAGCATATCAATTCTAACAATTAGACCTGGTGACGAAGTCCAAAATGCCTTTGCACATACAGGAATAAGGGTCGTTGATCCAGATCTCGGCTTTGATCATGTATATAACTATGGTCTATACAGCTTCTCAGAGCCCAACTTTCTAATGAAATTCCTACAGGGTAAGCTACCCTATCTACTCGGCAGAGAAGAGGTCAATAGGTTTGTCTATCCCTACACGCGCTCTAAGCGATCTGTCATAGAACAACATTTAGACCTCAGCCCCGCTGCCAAAAATGCGCTGAACGAGGCCCTCCTCGAAAACTACAAGCCTGAAAACAGGAAATACTTGTATGACTTCTTCTTTGATAATTGTTCCACCAGGCCACGTGATCTATTGGTCAAGAGTGTTCCTGATTTACAGTTTCCTAATCAGCCGAGTACAGCTCTAACTTTCAGAAAATTACTTGACGTTCATATCCAATATATGCCTTGGACCGATTTCGGTATGGACTTGTTGGTTGGTTACATTGGTGACAAGCAAGCCTCAGTTACTGACCAGATGTTCTTGCCTGAGTTCTTTTCTAGTCATCTTGCTAACAGCTCTGTCGCTGGCAAACCGTTGGTCGGCGAGACCAATATTTTACTCGACCATGAAGCCGAGATACCTCGTCGCTCCCAGATAGGATTCTTTACACCCCTCTTGTTATTCGGTATTCTAATGATCTTAGAGTTATTCTTATTTCTCAGAAAGCATCGGTCAGCCGCTCGATGGCCAAGATATTATGATAAGGTCTGGTTTTTCCTTATGGGTATTGGCAGCGTGGTTCTAATCGTCATGTGGTTCGGAACTGACCATGTCGTCACTAAGGGCAACATGAATATCCTTTGGATGAATCCGCTTTTTATTCTCTTAGCAATCAGGCCTCAATCACGGTTTATAATGATGGCTGTCTCTGCTTTGCTCTGTCTGGCAGTCATTCAGACCCTTTTTTTGCAACAATTCCATGCTGCGACCTATTTTATCATAGTCATCTTGTTGTTGAAGCTAGCAAGAACACAACGACCTAAGTCGTCATTAGAAAAGGCGGCAACCTGACTTTTTGTCCTTTTTAGTACAGTCGACGCATCCATATTGGCAGTATTCTATAAAATAATCGCCTTGGAACTGTAATTGACATGTAATGATTAAATGAGTGAAACCTATGTTTGAAGATTTGATAATGAGACCAGGAATGAAGGTCATGGCGGATAATGAGATACTTCCATTTTTCTCTGTCACAGAAGATGATAGCGACGACAAGAATAAGATAGTCTATCCTACGATATTGCCTATACTCGCTCTGAAAAATACCGTCCTATTCCCAGGTGTGGTCATTCCGATTACAGTCGGTCGGCCTAGATCAGTACAGGCGGTTAAGAAGGCATTTGACACAGATAAGCTCATTGCAGTCTTCTCTCAGAAGAAGGTCAATACAGAAAAACCGAGTATCGAGGATCTCTTCGAAATAGGGACCACAGCTAAGATCATCAAGTTGCTGACGATGCCAGATGGGAGTACGACAGCAATCTTGCAAGGCGTCCAGCGGAGCCAGCTCGTATCTATGACGAGCGAAGAACCCTACTTAGAAGGCGAGGTCAAACAGATCCCAATGGCCCCTCTCGATGATGTCAATTTCAAGGCAACAGTGAGTAGCATAAAGGATATAGCCAAGAAGATCATCGATATGTCTCCTAGGATTCCTAACGAGGCTAACCTGATGTTGCATAACATCAACAATGACTCCTTCTTGTTAAATTTTATTGCTTCTAATCTCAATGTCGACACCAAGAATAAGCAAGCCATCTTGGCAATCAGCGATATCAAGACGAAAGCTGATAACATCCATGAAAAGGTCAATGCTGAATTACAAATGCTAGAGGTCAAAGGTCAGATAGAATCCAAAGTCCGTGGTGATATAGAACGACAACAAAGAGATTACTTCCTGAATCAACAATTAAAAACGATACAGGATGAACTCGGTGACAATCCAACCAAGGAAGCCATCGGTGAGCTCAAGCTCAAAGGGGCAGATAAGAAATGGCCAGAGTATGTTGCAAAGCACTTCGATAAGCAAATCAGCAAAGTCCAACGAATCAATCCGCAAGTAGCTGAATACTCGGTGATGATGAATTACCTCGAACTCATGCTTAATCTGCCTTGGGACGAATACACTAAAGACAACTTTGATCTAAAGAAGGTGATTAAGATCTTAGATGAGGATCATTATGGCTTAGAAGATGTCAAAGAAAGAATACTAGAACATATCGCCGTGCTCAAGCTCAAAGGGGATATGAAGGCTCCAATTATACTTCTCGTCGGTCCTCCAGGAGTCGGTAAGACGAGCCTCGGTCGATCGATCGCGAGATCACTCAATCGAAAATTTATCAGAATGTCCTTAGGTGGTCTGCATGACGAAAGCGAGATCAGAGGACATAGGAAAACTTATATCGGTGCCATGCCAGGTCGGATATT
>CALEAC010000124.1 GCA_937944095.1 uncultured Saprospiraceae bacterium | reverse complement strand
CAATTATCAGACTCATCCTCAACAGCAGCACAACTAGGTCCAGCAGGTTCTGTTAATGTAAAACTGCAACTACTCGTACAACCAGCATTATCTGTCACTGTAAGTGTATATGTGCCCGCTGCAAGGTCCATTGCTATATCTGTAGTCTGACTATCACTCCATAAATAGGTGAATGGTGCAACACCTCCAGAAATAGTAGAGACAATAGTTCCATTATTTTGACCACATCCTGGTTGTATTCCTTCTACTAATGAACAACTCAGTCCTCCAGGGTCAGTCAAGGTGACTGTACATACGCTGATACAATTATCGGCATCTGTTACCGTTACCATATATGTGCCTCCTGCTAGATTAATTGCAGTTGATGTCGTCTGTCCTGCTGGGTCACTCCATAGGTAAGTATAGCCACCTGCTCCTCCAGATGCTGTGACCATAGCCTCTCCATTAGCATTACCACAAGTAGGCTCCGTTACAACTGAGGTCATACAAGAGGGTGCTTGATCATTTGATAACGTAACCATACATGTGATTTCACATCCTTCTGCTTCAGTTATTGTTACATAATAAGTCCCTGCTGATAAGTTAGTTGCATTCTGTGTTGTCTGTCCTGCAGGGTCACTCCACAAATAGGTGTAAGGCATCATACCTCCAGTGACAGCTACAGTCACTTCTCCGCCTGAGACCATACAACCTGGTTCTGTTACGACAGAACTATTACATTCATAACCAGCAGCAACTACTACAGTTACGTCATCTGTTAAGTTCGTACAATCTAGACCTCCATCATTAGTGTATCTAAAAACATATGTTCCAGGAACTAACCCTGTCAAAACAGGATCATTCAAATATCTATTTGTATCATCAAACGGATCTAAAGGTCCCGATACGAGACTCCATTCTCCAAGATTATTAATATAATTAACACCGCCATCTATTACATTTCCAGATAATTGATAGGTATCCACACAGGGCAGAATGGCATCTGTACCTGCATTAGGAATAGGATCTAATGATTGGTAACTTACGTTATCGATTTTTGTGAAGGTTCTTGTCGTACAACCATCATAATACTCTATCTCATAACAATACTCACCAGGGTAAATCTGATTTCCATCTAACATGGTTCTTCCAGATACACCTAAACCAATATCTTCATCTGGATACTGTGTCGCTAATTCTATATCATTCGTTGTCAAACAAACCATATCGCCTATCCCACTCAAAAGCTGAGAATCTGATAAATCCCTAATACAGCAGCTGTTCCTAACTCTTATATTGGCATAAAATCCGCCAGCATCCAAAGTCTGCTGAGGTGCACAGGTCAAAGTCACCTTGAACTTTGCTGTATCTACAAATTCATGGGGTAATAGATTAGTAGTGCCTATGATGCTTGATGTTATAAAATTACCACCACAACTTGATCCATCGACTGTACTCAAATTATACTCTGGAATTGCTTGATATAGTACTGTGTCACAAACTGTTTTGCCATCTGTTACACACCACTGAAATATATATGGACCTCCTCCATCTACCATACCGTTTACATTGGTATTCGCCACTGTCGCATCGTCAAAGGTTACCGCTTGTCCTTGTATCTGTGTCCACATTCCTGTAGAACCCGTAAACAAGGCTGATCCATCTAGCTGAAAAGGATCTGAAAAATCACAAAAATTTGTCGACTGACCTGCATCTGTGACGTAACTTCCTCCTGGTCCAAAAGGCTGGAATGAAACAACTTTAGATTCGGTGCCTGGTGTACAACCTCCTGTAACGGTGTAAGTAATCGTATAATCACCAAATTCTGTGACACATACGCCAGTCTCAGCAGCCGTAGGGTCACCAAAAGTGCCAGTCCCAGGTCCTGAAATTGTCCATAATCCATTGCCATCGAGTGCACATGACGCCTCCACATCCGTGCAGAGTCCACAAGCAACATCTGGAATTATGGTGTAAAAATCTTCTAGAGCTGGATATAAATCAAAAAACATGAAATCGATTGTCGAACAACCTGTTACTGAGTCTGAGATTCTATAAACGATTCCTATCTGATAAGGCTCATTATTTGGTAAGCAATCATAATCGACCACATCAACGGTGAGCATTGTACTAGGTGTATTATTAGATGAAAAGCTTACACTAAATGGATTAGATGCTAGACCTATCCATCGCACTATTTCTGCTTCGACCGGTAAGGTGCCTGTCAGGTCGATAGGTGTTCCATCATAACATACAGGAGGTATTTCAGTGATCATCGCCTGTGTAGCTTCACCCACTGTATGAGTAACCGTCTGTACTGCTGTACCTGAGCCATCTGAACAAACCATCTGAATCTGAAAAGTATATTCTCCTGGAACTATTGTTCCAGTAAACTCTGTATCTACAACAGTAGGATCAACAATTGTTGTAGTTGCACCTGCTGGTTCTGAGATCAAGGTCCAGAGAACTGTAGAGAGATCCCCGTTCAATGTTGAAACTTGTCCATCTAAGATATAATCGTCGCCAGAGCAGTAGATTTCATCTGTACCTGCATTAGCTGTGCAGGTCTGGGCATTGGCTATATTAATACTACCTATAAGTATAAACATAAAGAAAAACAGCCTTGAGGTATAATTAGGCTGCAAGGAACATATAGATCTAAACATATTGCAAAGTTTATCTTCGTTTCTAGTTCGGAATTTATCATCCATTCTTCTTCCCGCATTTAGACTGTCATTCTTGAGCCTTAGTAAAGTGGAAAGTGATTGGTGTGACAACATTCAGTTAAGTATTTAATCAAATAAGAAAACGATTAGCTTATCGTTAATAGCTAATCATTTTAAATGACATACCGCTTTGGAAAGCGTTTTTTACTGAAGAAGGGTAATGAGTGTAAAAACTCAGCCACAAAGATAGGATATCATATTATATAAATCTGTAATATGTAATTTTTTGTTGATGCCACATATATATGTAGATTGCTTACACTTATAGCTTTATATATATTAAATAAATAATATGATAATTCGACTGTAGACTACTAGAGGTAAGAGTTAATTAGCATTGGGACTTTTTTTGTTTCACCATTGCCTTAGGTGTGCACAAAGAACAGTATATAAATATGGTGGATATCAAAAACCTAGAATCGATTAGCTAGCGCATAAAAAAAAGGCAGCACTAATTTGTACTGCCTTTTCCTATGTTTTGGAAACCCATTTACTTTCCGACGACAATCAATCTTTTTGTCTCGACTTTGTCATTCAGTTTTATCCTGAGAAAGTAAGATCCTGAAACCAATTCAGTCGTATTAATTCGATACTCCCTGATGCCAAATTCGAGTTTATCATCTATTATATCTTGTAGGATGACTTCACCCTGAAGCGTTAGCAAATTGACTTTTAGATCTGTTGGCATAGCTACTTTTATCTGGAGATTTGCTATATCTGTTGTTATATTAGGATACAACTTGACCCAATGACTTACCTCAGTTGCTGACTTTATATCAACCTTCCCTATCTCGGTTGATCCGCTAGACTCAGAAACTATACTAACTCTATATGTATGCAACTCGTCGCTATCCAAATCAAAATCCTCGTAGTTATATTCCGCAACACCTTCTGAGGTGCCTTGCACTATTATTCTATCTATAGTTTCGTATTTTTTATCTTCGGACAACTTCTCAATTAAATAATACTCGTCACCTGCTAATTCTCGATGTGCCGTCCAACTAACTCTATTCGTCATGCCTAAGTTGATCCCTTTTGGAATAGAAATATCTCTATTGCTATGAATCAATGCAGCTTCATTACCGAGAACTGCCGTCGTCAATATATACCCCCCATCAATATCACATCGATGATCACCTGAGAACAGATTAAAATCGGAGGTTGTATTAGAACCAAAATCACCTGTAACATGGCTATCTTCTTCTGAATTACCAACTCCTGGCAGAACAGCTGTTAGACTACTTGGCATCGTGAACTTGATGTAGTATCGTCCAGGTGGCACACAAATTTTCCAATAACCATCATCAGAAGGCGTACCTGGCTTATGACCTGAATAGGTCTGATCATAAAATACAAAGTCAGTGCCATCGAAACGGTAAATTTTAACTTTGATATTGTTGATACCCGACTCACCAGCATCTTGTCGATTGTTATCATTGTCGTCCAACCAGATTAAGTCCCCTAGTGGCACACAACTATAGAATCCAGCAAATAGGCTCAGGTCGTTTTCACCTTCAGCTATATTGAAGATGGCAGTGGTATTAGGTCCATTACTACCATCGATATCACTATCTACATTGTCATCATTTCCAGAATTAGGGAAAGTCTCTGACGAGTATCCTGGTGGCGGATCAAAGGCCAGATAATAATCTCCTGGCACAACCCCTTCGAATAGGTAATTACCGTTAGCATCTGATACAACCACATCGATAAACGTACCAGAACTATCATAGAGATAGATAGTTACTCC
>CALEAC010000123.1 GCA_937944095.1 uncultured Saprospiraceae bacterium | reverse complement strand
GAGAAGGCCTTGGCCATTTTATCCCATCGAGCAAATTTTGTCGCTTTTCTATATTCGAAGGCACGTCCCATTGTATTGTTATTTGAGTTGCGAATTTAAAAGTATGCTGGGTAGATATCAATTTTTGTAACCAGTTAATAGCCAAAACAACTAATATCTACTATATCATTTCTAAGCCTGGGACTAGATTCTAGCTCAGAATGTAGCTTATTCAACCTGTATTTGGCCATTTAGGGCTCAATTTTCCTTGATTCATGACCAAGAACTGACCTTTTTGGTCATGCTAGGCCTTGAAGTGGCTCACACTCAGTCAGTTACCAAAAAGATAAATAAGCGCTTAACCTTAACATTTCAGCCATAAGATGAGTCATCATGGTACTTATTCACTAAAATGAATTTATGTATGTTTGCTAATAGCCAACAAACCAAGGAAATAAGGGTGTCAAATAACAGCAGTGAAATTTTTGAAAAAGAGCTATTCCCTCATATAGATGCTCTGAAAACGTTTGCATTTCACCTCACATATGATGATGATGATGCAAATGATCTGGTCCAAGAGACCTACATGAAGGCACATCGCTTCATCGATAAATATATACAAGGAACTAATGCGAAGGCATGGTTGTTCAAGATACTGAAGAATGCCTACATCAATGATTATCGGAAGCGCAGTAAGCAACCGACACGTGTTGATTTTGAGGATATCGTCAGTTATCATGATAGTGATGACAGCAAAGTCCCCGGTTATCTAGATCTCAGAGAGGAGATTTTCGATAATATGATGGGAGATGAAGTGACGATAGCCATTAATTCATTGCCGATTGATTTTAGGACAGTGGTCCTATTGTGTGATGTAGAGGGATTCACCTATGAAGAAATCGCTAAGATTATAGATGTGCCGATAGGTACAGTGAGATCGAGATTATTCAGAGCCCGTAATATGCTCAAGGAAAAGCTCAAGGGTTATGCTGAAAAAATCGGTTATAAGGATAAGCGCAGCGATAATAAATCTTCTAGAAAGAAGCAAAGCGCGGAAGAAGAATAGTATTTCTACTGTGGCATTGCTTATCAGTTGTTAATGAATTAAATTGTTCTTTATATAAGCAGATTAGCCAAATAGTCTGTTGACATTTTTTGTTGTTTTAAAATAATTCTGTAACCTTGAATCAAGTAAGACAAATAAGTCAAGCTGTTACAGGTCCAACTTAAAAAGCTAAAATGGGAAATCTCAATTCGCAAGAAATTTATAATAGGGTTAGTCTGTTTTTTGATAACGCCCTAGAAGAGACAGAAAGAAATGAGCTACTTACCCAAGTGGACTCAGACCCTAAATGTTCCAAAATCTTCAAGAAGGAACAGAACTACCGTAACTTCATCAAGTCTAATATCAAAAGACCACCAGTCAGCACTGACCTAATCAATTCTATTAAGACTAGTATCAACATCACTTAGCTAGGCCGACCTTTTTCTTTTTCTTTGCTATTGTTTAGTGCCATCGCACTAAGCATTTTGTTGTTATTATAAGGTCTTGATATATAAGTTATGTTAGATAAACTGGAAGAAATATACAATCACTTCATTGGTGTCGAGGAGAAACTATCCGATCCGGAGACACTAGCTGATATGAAAATATTCAGCAAGTTGAATAAAGAGTATAAAGGTCTACAGGAAATAGTAGAACCGTTCTTAGCCTATAAGAATGTACTGGAAAACATCTCTTCCGCTAAGGAAATGCAAGCTGATAGCGACCCAGAAATGCAAGCTATGGCATCTGAAGAGTTAGCAGCTCTAGAGCCTCAGAAGATCGACCTAGAAGAGCAGCTCAAAGTGCTACTTATACCTAAGGATCCAGAAGACAAACTAGACATCGTTATGGAGATACGGTCAGGGACAGGTGGCGATGAAGCCTCTATCTTTGTCGGTGATCTATATCGGATGTATGTGAAATATTTCGACACGATGGGCTGGAAGCATGAGGTGGTATCCCTCAATGAAGGTTCTTCTGGTGGCTACAGCAAGGTGGTCCTAGAAGTGCTCGGTAATGAAGTATACGGCAAGCTCAAATTCGAGTCAGGTGCGCATAGAGTACAACGAGTGCCTAAGACAGAATCACAGGGTAGGGTACACACTTCAGCTGCGACAGTAGCCATCATGCCTAAGTATGAGATAGAGGATATAGAGATTAAGAAGGATGATCTCAGGACAGATACCTTCAGGGCCAGTGGCGCGGGAGGACAGCATGTCAATAAGACAGAATCAGGCGTACGTTTTACACATCTTCCTACGGGATTAACAGGTGAGAGTACCGATTCTAGATCCCAACATAAGAACAGGGAAATTGCTATGCAGCGTCTATATAAACGAATCCAGGATGCTCAGAAGGAGGCCATCTATAATGACCAAAAAACCAAACGGAAATCTATGGTGGGGTCTGGTGATCGGTCGGATAAGATCCGAACGTACAACTTCCCACAGAATAGATGTACAGATCATAGAATCAATCTGACACTATATAGCTTGGGCAAAGTAATGGATGGCGAAATCACCGAAATCGTCGAGAAATTACAGATGGAAGAGAACGCTCAGAAAATGACGGAGCAGACCCAGGTCTAAAATTAATTAATATCGGATACGCCAGTAGGGATTCTTACGACCTTCTATACTCTGATCGATGAACTTGCTAATTGTCTCATTGAATGCAGCGTAGTCCATTTTTTTCCCTTTCATCTTTTTCGGAATAGGCAGTTTCTCGAGCGGTGTTTCTATGTCGACTTCAGTGGCCGTGATGACTGCATCTACACCATTAATCTCTAATTCTAGAATCATACCGGGCAGACCGCCGTAGCCTTCTGGACCGCCAGACATCGGAATCTGATCTGTAAACCAGGCGTGTATCGTTTGGTCCTTTATCGTGTCCTTAGTCTCCGCCTTCATGCAGAGGTATCCTGCGACTTCCTTAATCTCATTGAGAATCTTCCATCTCGTCCTAACAATATTATCCTGCATCAGGAATTTAGTCCCAATCTCTTCTCGTAAGTCTTTGAGTTTATTGTCGTTATAGTCTCTAATCAGAAATATCTTTTCTTGATTCCATGAGTATGAACTTTCTGATACTTCTTCCTTTCGAGTATATAGTGTCTTATTATCCTTGAAGAATAATTCGTAGTTCTGACCTTTGTTCTCGTTTTTCCCCCAAGTCAATTTAGATCGATCTACTTCTGCTTTGGAGATATAAGGCAGCTTGGACATGATGGATATCCAGTCAGTCTTTCTGTTATAGGTAATCTTCCCTTCAGGGTGCTGACAGAATAGAGCAGTTGTGAGGAGACTAAGAAAGAGAATTAGTAATTTATTCATCTTGTAAAAGTATTTCTATGATACATATGAAGTTCTTAAGAATCCTATAAAGTTTACCACCAAGAATTTTTTCTTAGGTCAGTTTTTAACCCTCTTAGATTGTAAGTAAGGCTGAGCATCGCATATCTGGCCAGGGTCTCAGTGCTCGTCTGTCTGACACCTATACCATAGGCCCTCTGGTCGAATCCAACATTTCTATTGAGCCCATCGTACAAGGACAAGCGGACTTCCATCTTATTCCCTTCTAGCAAGTGCTTATAGATAGAGGTATTCCATATTGGAATCGTTCTATCGAGATCGAATCTCTCATTCTGGAATCTATCATATTCCATATTGGAACTGATAAATAGGCCAGGCCCAATCTTAGAACTAAATTCGACACTCAGGGTCGTGTTTTTAGTGATTTGATTTTGTGATTGATTGATTTCGTAGCTGGTGTCAGAGTGTCTGAATCGGCCTTCTATATATAGGGTAAAATGTTCGGTGGGCGTTATGCTGAGTCTTATGGATGGCGAGTGAACTAAGGTTCTTGTGTCATTCTCTACAGAATTGACAATAGAGGGCCTCGAGCCTAAGTTACCTGAGTACCTTACTCTCGCTGTGAATTTGTTTTTGATAAAAGGAAAACTCACTCTCGCAGAGTAGCGCATCGAATTACCACCATCGATATTAATAGGTTGGTAGGTCGTGACGAGTCTATCGTCGACGGTCTCGTTAGTCGAAAACTGCGTTTCGTATAGGGTGAAACTACCAAACAGGTTCATACTTACATCTGATATCGGAAACCGTCTTCTCATAGAAGAGGAGATACTATTAGATAGCGCAGGGAGTAAGGCAGGATTACCAGTCTTGACAAATAACGGATTGAGATTATCTACGATAGGTTGTAAATCTTGAATCTCAGGTTCATCTGCATTTCGATTGTAGGAGGCGCTGATATAGGTATTCCTGTCGGGGTTGAAACTAAGAGAGAGATGCGGAATGTATTGCTGATAGTCTGCATCGACAACACCTAGGTTAGCCCCATCGGAAAGAGCAGTTGTGACACCCTCCAAATTAAAATGTTGATAACCGAGCCCGAGAGAGATATTGACCCCATCATGCGAATATCTAAGTGCTGATCCGATTCGATTATAGATAATTCTATTATCATAAATCCGACTTAGCTGATTGTTGAGTGCTGACTCGGTACCTTGCAGATCATAGACTGCACGTTCACCTTGTTCCCGTCTATTTCGATGATTGTAAAAAGTCTGAAGGAAGAATTTATTAGCTAGGGGTTCTACATACACTGCATTAGACTTGAACAGGTTTTTGCTTTGTATGTCATTGTTGTCTTGGTCTATGATAAGCGTGCTTTCTACACCCGCGTCACCGAAAAAATCAGTGTTAGACCCTTGGGTCCAATCATCTTCTAATTCCGTTGTGAGGTAGCTGACATTGGCACCCAATCTGCGCCCTTTTTTCTGGAATTTTTTTCGAAATATAAAACTGCCGCTTAATAATTCTCCAGTTGTCTTAGTCTTATTATTGAGGGTTGTCTGACTAGCTAGGTCATCATCACTAGAAAGTGTAGCGGAACCACTATAATCCATATTATTATTAATCAAGGCAGTTGTCAGATCTATTTTGATTGTATGTAAGGAATCTAATTCTTGTTCTAACTCTACTTCCACTCGATGGCCTCTGGACACATCCTCAGCGGTACTGGCCATTGTTTCTTGCTGGGTAAAGTTCTGATAGAACTTATCCTGATTACTGACTGTTTGTTCGA
>CALEAC010000122.1 GCA_937944095.1 uncultured Saprospiraceae bacterium | reverse complement strand
ATCTGACTTAGATTGATATATCCCTGATCAATCAGATCAAGTAATCGACCAGGTGTCGCTATAAGTATATGTACACCCCGCTTCAGTTTAGCGACTTGCGAGCCTTGCTTGACACCACCAAAAATAACGGTGTGTCTAATTTCAGTGAATTTCGCATAGGACTCTATGTTCTCGCCTATTTGTATTGCTAACTCCCTAGTCGGTGTGATGATGAGCGATTGTAACACAACTTTATTGTTCTGAAGTGCTTCTCCTTGCTGAATCAATTGTATAATCGGTATAGCAAAAGCAGCTGTCTTTCCAGTCCCAGTCTGAGCGCAGCCTAGGATGTCTTTTTTCTTAAGTATCTGCGGAATTGCTGCAGCTTGTATTGGGGTGGGTTCTGTATATCCTTTCTCATCTAGAGCCTTCAATACAGGCTCTATAAGTTCCAAATCTTCAAATCTCATTTATCTATATATGTGTGAATATTGTCGGTGATACTAACGCTTTTCGGGGGGAGGTGTTATCACCTGGCATGATTGCCGAAGTTGCAAAGGTAAATATAAAATAAGGAGTACGCCGTGATTATTTGCTAGTTTACCTTGACTATGACAGTATTGTCCATTACTTGTCCTGATATTATCACGCCCTTATCATGATCTAGTGCCATCTGCAGCCAGTTTGGTTCAGAGAAGTCCTTAAAGTCCATCATGGCTAGCTCTTTACCTTTCAGATCATAAATTGTTAGCTTATTTGTAGTCAGAATATAGAGCTTATTATCTCGGATGACCATATCCTTTGGACGGCCCCTTGATGGAACAATGGGAAAACGATGAATCACGCGACCAGTCATATCCAAGAATATAAATTCCCTAGCTTTATTTGGTTCCTTGATAAGCAGGCCTATCCTATTCTTATATGCAAACTGTTGCTCTATAACTAGACCTGAGACCAATGTATCTGGATACTGGAAGAGGCAGACTGTATCATGCTGAATAGCTTGGATACACGCCATACTTGGACTGGCTCTATGGAAGGCCCTTCTGCCATAACTGACGGAATAGATGTAAATATCATCTTTCATTTTCAGCGGTTGTTCTGATGACAATTCAGGTGATGGTTTTTTCTTACCTGATTTTCTGAGCTTTAATTTATGATGCATGACGTTCAGTTGCTTATCGACTGTTGTACGTGTTGCATAAGGTTGTCTATATGCCGCATTACTAAAGAAATGATAAGCGTCATCTATTCTGATACTACTAATAATAGTCGAACGCAATCCATCAGCCTGCTTGATCAGTTGTCCGGTCTTATTATACAATCGAGAGTCATTGACAGCCTGTGCAGGTGTGTTGGGTATTCTTGGTTGGCCTATGGGTTTTTGCTTAGACTCCGGAAAGTGATTGGGGCTGCCTAGGTTTCCACGATTGCAATTATTGCCGATGGCGAGGCATTCTCCAGTTAGAAATGGATATAAAATAGCGGCAGAGCGACATTCCTCTATAGTCGTTCTATGCTGTTCCTGACCCTGTGAGTCCAGCGCTAAGCTATACAGGTTGCGGTTGTATTGCGGGCTTTTATATCTTCCTTGGACATTGACATAAATATGACCATCAGAGAGCACATTCAGGCCATATGGTCTGTTAGGTAGACTATCTGAGACTGTATAGTGCCACTCTACAGTTTGTGCTGTGGTAGATAAGGCCGTCATCACCATCATGGCAATCAAGGTAATTTTGTATAAGTTCCAGTTATTATAGGTCATAGCTTGTCAATGGACTAAGTTACAATTCCTATCTAATACGTCAAATTGTCGAGTACCTCCTCACTCTGGTACAATACCACGGTGATAAGGAATAAATATGGTCATCTATATGTCACTGTTGAGTAAATCAGTGATTTAGCACTATTTTTGATAAGTAAATCATAGTAGTCCGTTCTAGAATTATTTAAAATTCTGAAAAAAACGCTAGTTATGGTGAATAAGAATAGATATACCGACCAGGAACTAGGTGAATTTGATAAGTTGTTAAATGAGAAGTTATCAAAGGCCCAAACTGAATTGGACTATTATCTAGCGCAGATACAGGACTTAGCTGATGCTGATGCGACCAAGCTTAAGGGCCTAGATGATGCGACAGGAGCAATAGAGAGCGAAAGATTGCAAAATATGGCCAGTCGTCAGGTAAAGCTTATCAAGCACCTCAATAATGCTAAGCTTAGAGTGAAAAACAAGGTATATGGGGTTTGTAGAGAATCAGGAGATTTGATCTCCAAAGCTAGACTGAAAGCTGTGCCACATGCGACACTAAGCATCAAGGCAAAGCAAAAAAAAAGGTGACCTAAGTTGCCAAAAAACTAAGATTGTGAAACGATACGGTTGGTTGATAGGTATAGTGTTATTAGTACTGGTTATAGACCAAGTACTGAAGTTTCATATCAAGATGAATTACCCTATAGGCGGTGGTTTCAAGATTCTCGGCTTAGACTGGGCTAGAATCCATTTTGTAGAAAATGAGGGTATGGCCTTCGGACTTAGCTTCGGGGGGAAAGTAGGGAAGTATATACTCAGTCTATTCAGGATATGCATGGTCGGCTTCCTCATCTTTTTACTGAAAGATATTATCAAGCAAAAAAGTCCTATGGGCTTGCAAATCAGTTTTGCACTAATCATCGCAGGCGCTATTGGGAATATCTTAGATAGTGCCTTCTATGGTCTGATTTTTTCTAGCTCTAATTTTCACGACAGTAATATAGCTGAGTTATTCCCAGCAGCAGGTGGCTATGCTGCCTTCTTACAAGGCAAGGTCGTCGACATGTTCTACTTTCCGATGATTAATAGTACTTATCCAGACTGGTTCCCATTTGTGGGTGGTGATCGTTTTTCTTTTTTCAGACCAGTATTCAATGTCGCTGACTCTGCTATCTCAATAGGCGTCGTCATGATATTATTATTCCATCGTTCCTTCTTCATTAATGATGATTCCAAGAAGGTTAAGTCTCCAGATCCGGTCATAGGAGTGCCAGAAGGCTAACTCTCTTATCTAGTCATAGAGTCAAAAACATACAGCTAGACTGACAGCAATTAATTCTGAGATATTAATAACGATTCTTATACAAATACCACTTACTTAGTACCTACTACCCAATTGATTTTTGGGATGGTCTTAAATAAGCATTCTCTCCAACGCAAAACCTCTATGGAAACCAAACGTTCCATAACTTTCATTCCTTTATGCCACTGCTTTGTAAGACAATAGAAATTACATTCTTCAAATAGAGACTAAGGCCTGAGCAAAGGCCTGCTGGTTCATGTGTCATTATTTTGGAATAAATTGATTCTAGTGAATTAATCTAAACTCAAATCATAAAGAAGCAGAACACTACCGCCTTCGGTCATACCCTAATGGTGGACGCCAATCGTAATCATTTACAAATCGCAAACTGTCCAGACAGTTAATTAGTAGAGAGTTCAAAAATTAGCACAAGCGCCTATGAGCACTTTCGAACTAAAGATTGATAATCTACATCAAAAAATTCTTGGCCACTGAGCTTTTTGGAGAAGGGTATCTAAAGAAAAAAGACGCCAATCAGACCGCCAAAAAGTTTTTTACCGCCTTTTCTGCCTTCTGGAGAATCGGGTAGTTGATATTATAATGTACGAATTTTCCCTCTTTTCGAGCATTAACAACACCTGCTGTTTTCAGCAATCTTAGGTGCTGAGAAGTGACTGATTGCTCAATCTGTAAGGTATTGTATATTCGATTTACATTTATAATGCCCTGAGAATCAATGTATTCTAGGATTTTTAGACGCAGCGGGTGCGCTAAGGCTTTCATGAGAATAGCAGAATACTGTAGCTTCTCATTATTGAACCTAACCTTAGTTTTCTTCATTGGAATAAGTATAGTTTTCTTAAGTGTAGTTTGAGTCCTTGTGACAAATATGAAACTATCTTTCGAAGAAAAAAAGAAATATTAAATAAAAAGCTAATCTGTTAAGAACTTAGGATAAGACTAATACATATAAAAAAAGATGTTAATCTGTTGATTAACATCTTTCTACCAAAGAGAAATTAGTTACCCTGTTAAGAAGCTAATTGAAAAATTAACCAGCTAAGTCCTCGACTAATTTAGATATCTGATTCAGTCTATCACTGTCCAGAGAATAGTAGATGAACTTGCCTTGTCTCTCGGTTAGTACAACCCCAGCTCTCCTAAGAATCGCTAGGTGCTGTGAAGCAACTGATTGCTCCAGTCTCAGCTTTATATATATATCTGTAACTGTCATGGTTTGGTTGTTCTCCAACAAGTCGATTATTCGTTGTCTCAACTTGTGATTGACTGCTCTAAGTACCAAAACTGCTTTTCTAAGGTCAGCGTAATCCAACTGGATCTCGCTACCACCTTTCTTCAAGGTAACAGTTTCGTTCTTCTTATTTCTCATAGGTAAGTTTTAAGTATAAGTTGATTAATACATGCACCCTAATACCAAAACTGTACCAAAACTTAAATGAATCTTAATACAGCGTGTGCCGTATTATAACTTAGCCAACTATCATGCCTAGAGGCCTATCATACTGGGCTAGACGGCCTTCTTCTTACTCTTAGTAATATTGGGGGGTTTCAGATAGAATGGGACGAAATAGGCCAAGTCTTCGAATTCCTCTTTCTCGAACTTCGCGAAAGCCATGGCTGCCATATTCTCAGCCCTAGGCTGGCTGTTAATAATTTGATGCAGGTCACTGACCAGTAAGTCAGACATTTTATGGGCCCCATCTCCACAATAGATGACCGATTCTGAATGCAAATCATGGAATACGTCCGGCGTTAGAACCAAATTATCAGTGTCCACCAGTGGTCGCAGCTTATGGTCATAGATGGTATAATAGACCTCCATCCGTCGGGCATCTATCATAGGCACATATTTCATCTTGGCAGACTGATTGGCATTAATAATAGGATAAGCTACCACAGATAACGTTGGAATCGCTATTAATGGGATATTCAGGGCATAACAGAGACCCTTAGCGCAAGAGGCACCCACTCTGAGCCCAGTATATGAACCAGGCCCCTTGCTCACCGCAACAGCCACTAACTGTTTCATCGACAGACCTAACTGCTGCATAGCCGTCTCTATCATGAGCGTAATAGACCGACTGTGTTCATTTTCGCCTTCTGCTTCTGTAGCGTATAGAACCTGACCTTTACTACTTATAGCTATAGTACAGGCTTTTGCAGACGTTTCTAGACAGAGTATATAAGACATGTGATTCACATTAAGACAAATAGGTTTACGCTCAAATTAAAGGGACTTAAACTGTCTGAACTGATATTCTCCTAGTAGTCATAAATGCCTAAAAGGCACTTTTTGTTTGCAGTAGTAGCCAAAAAAAAACATTATTCTAACAAATACGATGACAGTACAAAGAGAAAGTAATAAAGAATCTGCGGATGGATTCCTGTTTATATACACCATATCAGCAGCTGAACCCAAACTGAAATACCATATAGAGTTAGAACCTTACCGTGGATGGTAAATTACTTATCAACGACAGAGATACTCATATCCGAGAATTATTGACTCCCTAAAATCTGCTTGTACTTTGCTGAGTTAGTTATAATCGTAATGGCCTCTTCTATCTCTTCATCATTTTTGAGCTTCTGGAAAAACTTCCCTTTCTGAAAGTGATTCCTAGTGGCTAGACCTTCTTCTATTGCAGCTATTATCTTAGACTGATGTGTCATCAATGCGTTGTCTTGTTCAGATAAAATCTTCTGTTCTAGCGACTCTACTTCAGCCAATAGAGCACTTTGTTCATCCTTCTTCAGATTCTCCTTAATTTGCTCTAAGAGTTCTCCGTTCTTAGAAGCATACTCGAATTCGGAGTTCTTTACAAAAGAGGTGAATGCAGCATAGTCAGTGAATACAATCTCTTCGAGTGTCGCGCTATCTTGCTGAAAAGAAGATTCTATCTTATTAATATATTGGAACAAGATTTTCTGCTCAGTTAATTGCTCTAGCACTGTCGGCAGCTCCTGAGTTTCTAGAAATACATCAGGTGTGACACCTCCGCCGTCCAGGACACTACGACCACCCATCGTCTTGAATTTAGCACGTTTCTCATCAGGAATATCTACTGGTTCACCATCGTCATATTCTACCGATTGGATACATCTACCAGATGGGATATAGTACTTAGATGTCGTCACTTTGACACGCGAATTATAGCCAACTTCCATGGTATTCTGTACGAGTCCTTTACCATAACTTCGTTGTCCCATGATAACGCCCCGATCTAAATCTTGGATGACACCAGAGACAATCTCAGAAGCGGAGGCAGATTTCTTATTAATCAGTACAACAAGCGGAATCTCTAGGTCCAGTGGTGTGCCTTTAGTCTTGTAACTTACATCACGTTCTTTGACCTTGCTTCGTACACTTACGATCTCCTTATTCTGTGGTATGAAAATATTGGATACGGCTATTGCCTCCCGGAGTAGTCCTCCACCATTATCTCTGAGATCCAATATAATCCCTTTCATCTGTTTGTTCTCATTCTTAAGTCGAGTGATCTCTCTTCTGATATTTTTTGCCGCGTCCGCTGTAAAAGTTGTCAGTACTACATAACCGACATCATCACTTACAAATCCTGCATAAGGAACATTGGGGATACTGACTTGTGATCGCTTTAGAGAAACATCGAATTTTTTGTTAGTACTAGGTCGCAGGACTGTCATATCGATATTCGTACCTGGTAGTCCTCTCAGAATCTGGTTCATCTCCTCAGTAGAGCGACCCTTAGTAGAGCGACCTTGTACAGCTATAATCTGATCACCTGCTTGCATACCTGCTGTGATTACTGGACCATCTTGGTAGGGTTCTATTATGGTGATATAATCTCCTACTTTGTCTACAATCGCACCGATACCTTGGTATTTGCCTTCAGTATTAATTCTATAACTCGCCACCTGAGACTCCGATATATAATTCGTGTAAGGATCCAATGAACCTACCATCGCATCTATACCTATTCTCATAAGGTGCCCTGGATCAATATCATCTACATAGTTCGCATTAAGCTGCTTGTAGACATTGACGAAGATTTCTATGTTCTTAGAAATCTCATATAGACGATTATTATCGACAGTTGTTGCTGATAGACCTATCACCATCACGGCAAGTAAACCCAGTTTTTTCATGTATTTCCTCTTTTTTTGTACGCTCTTACAGCCTATTAAACGCTGTATGGTACAAAATAAGTTTAATTGACATCAAATTGCCTGTTTATATAACCTAGGAAAGACCTAAATCATAAAAAAAAGAGGCCCGATATAAAACCTGACCTCTTTTTACAAAACACTATATAATCTGCTAAATAACTCTATGCTAGTAAGTGGGTCTTGGCAATCTGTATGGCAATCGCTAATAGTATAATCCCAAATACCTTCCGAAGTGTCGTCGACAATTCAGGTGACATCCTTTCTGCCATCCAATCTATTGATCTCAAAAGAATATAGATAATAATGGCATTGATCAAGATGCCCATGATAATACTTAAGTTATCGAATTCTGCTTTCAGCGAGATAATGGTTGTAAGTGTACCAGCTCCTGCCAACAATGGAAAGGCAATAGGAACGATGCTACCTGAGGTTGCTTCTCCATTTTCTTCTTTGAACAATTTGATCCCTAGAATCATCTCTAGGCCGATAAAAAACATCACTAATGAGCCAGCTAAGGCAAAAGAAGATATCTCGATACCAAATAGGCCAAGTATAGAGGCACCTGCAAACAAAAAAGTAAGCATTATCATCGTGGCAAAACTAGTCACAACTGATGGCTTAAACACCAAACCATCCTTCTTCATGGTGATTAATACGGGGATGTTTCCCAGCATATCTATTACTGAAAACAGGATCAAGGTTACTGATAATACTGCTGTCAAATTCATCTTCCTCTCTTTTCGATTTTTTTCTAATATCAAACCGCTGATATACTGAGAATTCCAGGTCTCATACCCACTTCTGTGAGTCGTATAATCGGTTATGCTATTTTTCAATTATAACTCAAAATAAGAGGAAATACTGATGATATTCACTTAATTATTCTATACTAAGTTATTATGACTCATATTGTTTTAATTTTGTGTCATTATTTATTATTGCAATAAAATCAGAATGTCGGAAATAAAACTTGACGCTTTTGACCAAAGAATCATAGAAGAATTGACAATTGACGCGCGTATGCCCTTGGTTAAAATGGCCAAAAAACTGAAGGTTTCTAATACCCTAGTACATCAGCGTATCAGAAAACTCAAAGAGATTGGTATCCTCAAAAATGCGTCGTATCAATTAGACCCTTGGAAACTCGGCTATAAGACCTCGGCTTACACCTCGATTATGCTAACACATGCGAAGCATCATAGAAAAGCAGAAATGGAATTAGCTAAAATACCAGAGATTGTAGAGTGTGTCAATATCTCTGGTAGATATGCGCTAATGGTTAGAATCTTCTGCCATAACAACAGACATCTCCGAGATATCATCTACGAAAAGATACAACCGATAGAAGGTGTAGAGGGTACAAATACGACAATCTCCTTTGAAACAGCTTTTTCTAGAAATGTGCCTATCCTTAATGAAGCCTATCGTGATTAGTCCCGATTTATGACTAATTCACCCTTATCATTAGCTCATTAAGTGAATGAGTCAGTCATATTTCTGTACCCTAGCAGCTTGTCTGGGCCAACTAGCGTTCAGTCCTACAGCAGTGTGCGTGCGACTGCTTCCTATTTTGCGCTCCTTCTAAAGAGCACTACGTTTTTTCATCACAGTCCTAATCCTAAGTTAAGCAAGGCTCACTAATGACCTCTCAGAAAATATATTAACTACTTTTGTAATATGAAATCCGAGTGATGATAGAAACCTTGGTGAAAAACCCACTTCTCTTATTGTTTATAGTTGCTTCTATGGGCTACCTAATAGGAGCTATAAAAATAAAGGGCTCGTCATTAGGCGTTGCAGCAGTCTTATTTACTGGACTGGCCTTCGGTGCCATAGATGACAGATTACAGATACCGGAGGTCATCACTCTGTTAGGCTTAATTCTCTTTGTCTATTCTATAGGTCTCAGTTCAGGACCTGCCTTCTTCAAGTCCTATCAGAAGAATGGCTTTCGAGATTTCATTTTTATCATGAGCATGTTGCTTTTCTCTGGGCTCGTAGCCATATCCATCTTCTGGATGTTTGGGCTTTCAGCTGCAACTATAACTGGTGTCTATTGTGGCGGCACAACCAACACGCCTGCACTAGCAGGTGTGATTGATCACATTACAAATTCTAAGCATCCTGATGGAAAGTTCCTGACAGATCAAGCCGTCATAGGATATTCACTAAGTTATCCTATGGGCGTACTGGGAGGCATATTTTCTATCCTAATTATGGAAAGGGTTCTGAAAATCGATTACAAAAAAGAAAGGCAAGCCCTCAGGAAGGAATATCCGATTTCTGAAAAATTGAGTTCAGCAACTCTAAAAGTGACCAATAGGACGATAGCCGGCACGACGATCCGTGATTTGCATAAAAACAATGATTTACCAGTCGTTTTTAGCAGAATTATCAAGGGTGAAAAAACGAGTTTGATTAACTGGGATACAGAATTAGAGTATGGAGACATCGTCATGATCGTCGGCGATTCCGATGATTTGCTACTGGCTATAGAGTTACTCGGAGAAAAAACCAGAACTAATCTAGAATATGACCGTAACCAATTTGATGTTCGGCGTATCTTTGTCTCTGATCCTAAGGTCGTCGGTCATAGGTTGGCTTCGCTCCATGTCGAGAAGAAGTATAATGCTGTCATCTCCCGTATACGGCGAGGCGATGTAGAAATGATTGCGACACCAGAGACTGTCTTAGAGCTTGGTGATCGATTAAGATTCATCGCACGTCGCAAAGACCTAAAAGCGCTATCAAAGTTTTTTGGGGACTCATATACCGCATCCAGTAAGGTGAACCTCTTCTCATTCGGACTAGGCATCGGAATTGGTCTTATCCTCGGCACAATAGAGTTCTCTATAGGTCCAGGCTTTAGTTTCAAATTGGGCTATGCTGGTGGACCTCTTATTGTCGGCCTACTCTTAGGTGCACTTAGGAGAACAGGACCTGTAGTATGGACCTTACCCTACTCCGCTAATATCACCCTACAACAAATAGGATTGATCTTATTATTAGCAGGTATCGGTGTTACTTCTGGAAGCTCTTTTATCAGCAGCCTGAGTTTGGATAGTGTTTGGATTTTCATGGCTTCTATCATTATCTCTATGCTCACCGGGATTGCCATACTTTTGATTGGCTATAGATTAGTCAAACTACCTTTTAGCTTACTCATGGGAATGGTATCTAATCAACCCGCTATCCTTGATTTTGCCTTAAGCAAAAGTGGAAATCGGATACCCGAATTCGGTTATACGATGATGTTTCCCATTGCTGCGATCATGAAGATTCTAATCGCTCAGCTTATGTTTATAATACTAATGGGCTAGCAGATTACGCGCGGCAAATTTTCAGAATTCAAGGCCGATGAATCATAAAAAAAAGCTTGTTCATAATGTATGAACAAGCTTTTTTATCTTATGGTTATAAAAGATGGTCTATTTCATAATAATCATTCTTCGCGTATGTGCTACATAGCCAGAAATGACTTTTGTATAATATACTCCAGGACCGAAAGCCGCCAAGTCAATAAAATATTCTTCGCCTCGCCTAACACTTCTTGTACTAATAATCTTTCCATAACTATCATATATCTGAAGCGTTCCAGTATCCTCGATAAGATCAGAAACCATCACAGTCATGTAATCTGTCGCAGGGTTAGGATACAATAGATAAGTCACTTGCTTTCCCGTATTAGGTTCTGTGGTCAGGTTATCAGCACATGGCGTCGGTGTTCCTACTGACCAATCAATTCCTAAGATACCATCACCATCATACTTAAGTGATTGTCCGTTAGTAATCGCTGGAGCCATCTCACCTGTCTGCCATAACATCGCTATGACTGCCTCGTCAGAACGGTTATGACCTGTGGATCCCCACTCTACATAATGCATCATATTCACACTATTACCAAAGCCGAAATTATTTCTATATAGAGCTAATTCATCATCTGCACTATTAATTGGAACATTAGTATTAGCGCCCACATTTCCTGTTAATTCTAGAACCACTGTTTCTCCTGGAGAAAGTACTAGATCACCACAGTCGATTGCGAGATCACCTACTCTCGCATACTGCATTCCTGCACCACACAGATAACGGTTGGAAATATCTGTCGTCCCTGTACCAGCATTCCTAATCTCTACTCTTTGGTCATCGAAGACCTCATTTATAATAGGTAGACTACAATCTGTTTTAGATACAACAATCGGAACTGCTGTGATCTCATAACATTGATTAGACAACGAATCTATATCTAGATCATCACCTATAGCAGCCACTAGGGTTCCCGTATATGATACACCATAAATTCTACACTCACCAAAGGCAGTGCCTTCGAAATCAATCACATTACCACCAAGTATATTAGAAATAACATTAGCTGTATCAGTAACGACATAGACATAATCACCCATGGTCGAATTAGTCGATAAGGTGAGACTATCTAAGACACCATCATTAACACAGAAGCTTATAAAGTTATCTAAGGCAAAAGGTGTTGATTGTATGATATTAGCATCTACACCATTCTTAACGACTGTAAGGAAGTTAGACAACTCATAGCAACCTAATACCTCTGTCAAATTATTGCCCGCCTGTAGTCCCAATATCTCATCTGCGGAACTCAGATTATATACTCTGCAGACACCGTTACCGAAGCCTTCAAAGTCCTGAAAGTCATTTCCAGAACTAGGTACTAATAATATCTCACCGAGTGTATCTGTAATAACATATTGTGTGTTATCGCCAATCGCTCCTGTCAATACAAAACTAACGAGGTCTGGCGCTACACCGTCACCTACACAGAACTCAAAGTTAGTCTCTCCTGACGGCGTCGAAAGCACGCCTGCATTAACAGCAGAAGCAGTCACCTCAATAGAGGAAGAGAACAAGAAATTACCTGACAAAGTATCCACATCTTCTCCAATAGTCAGTCCGACGAGCGTCGAGTCATAGCTAATACTTCTAATTATAAATAAAGAATCATTATTGTCTACAGCAAAAGGTGGGTTCATAGGCAGACCAGTAATAACACCATCAGCATCTGTAATTACCCATGACTGTTCCATACCCATCGTATCAGTCAGAATCACGGCAATAGAATCTAATATATAATTACTCGTAAAGCAGAATTCTGCAATATTCATAGAATCACTTGTCATCAACAAACCACCATTTAGCGTTGCGACGTCTATTGTAATATCTATAAAGTTAGAGAACTCAAAACAGCCATCTAATTGGCTTATGTTATTACCTATTGCGATGCCTGTCGTCTGAGAACTATGAGCTAATCTGGCTAATTCATAATCACCCGCGGAATAAGTCTCGAACGTAAAAGGAGAATCACTAGGGAAGTCCAGGATAACCCCTAGGCTATCGATGACCACCCACTTGAGCGAATCTCCTATCGGGGTAAATAACTCGTTAACGACCACTGAGTCGATGACACCATCACCAGCAAGAATCGTTGTATTACTTGTAGTAGAGATAGAACCCCCGTTGACCTGCTCCCTAATTAATGTTATAGGATCTGAAAGATCAAAAATGCCATTAAGCCCACTTATATTAAAAGGTACTTGGAAACCGTTAAGCGGCAGGTTATAAGCTATATGATACAAAAACAAGGTATCAGTATTATATTCTACTCTTACAGTAGAACTTGTTTGCAGACTCTGTAAAGTATCTTGTATGCTGATAATATTCCCAGCCTGATTCGTTACGATATATGAGAAATTAGAACCCGACTGACCGACAACATTGACAACCATCGAATCTAATACGGCATCCCCTAGACAGAAGGTAAATTCTGTCCCTCCAGTTGAGTTCGTAATGACACCGCCGTTAGCCAGAGCTGAAGGCGCATTAACTTTAATAATTTGTATAGAATCAGAAAAATCGTAGCAACCATCTAGGTCCTGTGGTATTGTGTTTCCTGTCTGTAATCCAGAGAGCCCATCGGCATAACTTAGGTGCCATAATCGACACACGCCTGGGGTCAATACGTCAAGCGTAAAGGGTGGACCTTCTGGCAATAAAATAATATTGCCTAAAGTATCTGTAACAACCCAAGAAGTTGTATCTCCCATAATAGTTCCAGAAAGATCAACAAACAAAGAATCACTAGGGCTATTACCTAAAAGTATCGTATCAAAAGACATCCCTGTCGCAGTCGTCAAGACACCACCATTAGTTTCATTTTTAGTCACTGTTACAGGTATATCATTAAAGTCAAAAGTACCTGTCAATCCACTCACATTAGCATTGAGATTAAGACCCATTATTGTCTCAAAACTCAAATGCCAAATCTGACAAACTCCTGCTGGAACTGTATCAAGCACAAAAGGTGGCCCAGCTGGTAATTGTGTTATAACACCAGTTGTATCTGTAATCACCCAAGCTGAATTAGGACCTAAGTTACTTGTCACACTAGCCATAATGGTATCTGATACCTGATCAGTCTGACAAATAGAAATGTTGTTGCCAATTGGGGTTGTTACAATTCCACCACTAACTGAAATATTAGAAGTCTTTGTAACCGTTATTATGTTAGATAAGGCATAGCAGCCAGAAAGCGTGTCTATATCTATACCTGTTGTCAGACCTGCTAAGCCAAAATCATAACTGATCTGATATATCCTGCAGACACCTGTTGGTTGGTTCTCAAAGTAGAATTCATCACTTGACTGTAAGAGCTGTATAACGCCTTGCTCATTGACTAAAATAAATGAAGTCGTATCAGCAGCTACTGTAGAAGATTCTACCACTAAAGTATCTATATTCCCATCTACAGTTGTAATACTTGCAGACAATGAACCATCGGAGAGATTAATAAATCCAGATGGAATTATAGACTTATGGACACCTACCACATTTGACAACATGAAATTTCCAGAGAGGGTATCTAAATCTTGACCAAAATTCAATCCAACTAGCGTACTATCAAATACGATATGTCTTACATTACAAGTGTCTGGTGTCGCACCATTTAAAGTAAAAGTTGGCTGTATCGATATCGCGAAAATTATTCCACTCGTATCCGAAAGCATCCATCTCATAGCCGGACCAGTTGCGCCTGTTACCTCAAGGTCCACAACACCTCCATTTTCGCCAATACACAAATCAATGCTAGTACCTCCACCTGCTGCGTTAATCGTACCTGCTGTGAGCATTTGTGACATAAAAGCGGTCTTAGTCACTGTTATAGGATTAGACAAACTATAACAACCATCTAAACCACTAACTAGGCTATCAACTGCCAAACCAGTCAGGCCCATATTGTATGAGATATTCCAAATCAGACAACTACCTGCAGGCGAATTATCGTCTATCGCTACTGAAGTATTAGACAATTGTAAGATCATTCCATTTAGATCTGTTACAACGATTGTTGAGGTATCACCGATTGTGTTAAATACATTAATAAGTAGACTATCGGTTAGTCCATCACCAACAATGATACTTGTGTTACCACTAGTTGTAATCGTGCCACCATCGACCTCAGAACGGTCGACTTTTATATTATTAGACAAATCAAAATTGCCACTAAGGTCTGAGATATTGTTACCGACCGCAAGTCCAGTTAGAGGTGCTGTTGCATAAGCAATATGATATATATTACAAGTACCCCCTGGCGTAGCATCGAAAAAGAAAATAGAATCTAAACCTATTTCTAGAATCTCACCAGTTGCATCGGTAACTAAGTAAGATGTGTTAGCTCCTGATGGTATCGTATCAAATACAACAACCACTGAGTCTTGTAAGCCATCACCTACACAGAAATCAAATACCAATTGATCTATTGACGAATTGATTGATCCTCCTTCGATCACTTCAGGAGCTATCTTGACAGCAATACTACCAGGTGTTACTGAAGAATTGAGAGGCACACTAGGATCACTAGCGGTCGGGCCAGACATCGTTACTGTAATCGGATTAGGTGTGCCTGTTACTGACACAACTGTTGTATCACAATCAGCACCTATTAGATCAAAACATATTTGAAACAAGGTATCCCCGTCCATCAAACTAGCTGGAGTATCCGAACTATCCATTATCCATGAGTAGGTTAATATGCCAGAGGAGACTGCTGTTGTACCAAAGTCTCCGAGGTCAAGATTTGGAATACCAAACCCTTCCACACCTACAAAATCAACAATCGTCGAATCCCAAGCCACACTGCCACCAAAAGTATCTATAGAATCAAAATTTGTAACGATCAGCGGAATGCACAATTGATTAATCGTGTCACCTACTAAATCTGGAAATGAGAATCCGACCAATGCTGTCGGCGGTGGTGTATTCGTATTCCTTATGACAGTTACTGGATTAGAAAAATCAAAACAACCAGCTAGTCCACTTACATTTTGATCTACTGCTAATCCTGTCACTTCGGGGATTAAACTCAAATTCCATATGAGACAAGTTCCAGCAACCTGATCATCGAATATAAACGGTGGTGTAGCACCTAACTCAAGAACCACACCTTGGTCATCAGTGATGACCCATAGTGTGCTATCCCCTATGACACCTATTAAGTTGACATCGATAGAATCTGACTGGCCATCATTAACAGTGATGGTTATAGAATCTTGACCGGATGGTAACAACAAAGTGCCACCGTCAACAGACTGCCTAATCACTTCTACACTATTAGATAAATCAAAGTCACCTGAGAGCGTATCTATATCTTGATTGACCTCTAGTCCGTCTAGAGTGCCATTGTAACTTATATTCCATATTTCACAGATACCCGACTGCGTGCCAGCGAAATTCAATAAAGCATTATCACTTAGAGCTAGGATGAGACCTGAAGTATCTGTGATCACAAATTGCAAACTATCTCCAATTGCACCTGTCAGAGAAACAGGCACTGTCGTATCCGTCGAATTAAGACAGATAGTCGTTGTCGTTCCGCCTGACACGAGCGCTAGCGATCCACCCTCTAAGGTATCTAC
>CALEAC010000121.1 GCA_937944095.1 uncultured Saprospiraceae bacterium | reverse complement strand
TCTTGGTGCTCTGATCTAGATTTGTTGCCGCTGATTTAATCTCGCTCGCCCAGAATTTGAATTCTTTGTCTGAGGGTGGTTGTAAGGGATTCATCCATGACTTGAGATAGACCTTGTCTTCTGCGCTGAGGTGCTTCAGCTCGTCTATTTTGACCTTAATCGTATCTATTTCTGATGGACTAAGAACGGAGTCCGACCAGCCGACATAGATCATAGGTAGGACACTAAGGATACCAGTGGAGAGTTGCTTATTTGTTGACATACAGTGAGCTTCAGTTTTGTGCTGCCAAGATATGATGATAATGTATGTGATGCATGATAAGGCTGGTTTCTAGGCTTAACATTTTTTGACTAAAGCAACGGTGATCATGAAACAGCCCTTAACGCAGTCGATAAACTGGTATTTTAAACTTTTCATTTTTCCATTAGATTCTCTTGTCTACCCAGAAATAGAAGTTGTTCTCTTCTAGTGCGAAACCCATCGATGGGTAGAGTTGATTGCCGATCTCATTGTTGGTTTCTGTCTCTAGTAGAATACCGCAAGCTGCCGTTTTATGACTCAGTTCTTTGGCTGTAGCTATTAGTGATTTACTGATGCCTAGGCCTCTGTAGTCGGGGTGGACGAATAGGTCGTTAAGTATCCATAGACGTTGGAGGCGCGTCGACGAGAAGCTTGGATATAGTTGCGTGAATCCAACAAGTATCTCGTCCCTGCATGCGAGAAATATTTCAGAATCAGCTTTACTAAGCCGTTCTCTGAGAAAGCGCCTGCTGCCATCGAGATCCGAGGGTTTTCTGTACCATACCCGATAATCGTCGAAGAGTAGAGCTAAGCTATCTAAGTGCTCCAAGGTCGCCTTCGTTATCCTTGTCATAACTTCAGTTCGTTCTGTTGTCGATGTTCGTCTAAGGCGTATTCTATTAGCTCGGTGATGAGCTCTCTTTGGTTGAGGCCAGTGAGCTCCCATAGTTTCGGATACATACTGATATTCGTGAATCCGGGTATGGTATTCACTTCGTTGATGACGAGCTTATCGTCGGGTGTCAGGAACATATCTACTCTTGCGAGACCTCGGCATTCTAGCGCAATAAATGTTTTGCTGGCGAGCGTTTGTATTCGATCTAGCTCCTCCTTAGTCAGTTCTGCAGGAATATGCAAGCTGGCTCCTTTTTCATTTAGATACTTGTTCTCATATGAGTAGAAACCATCCTGCGGCACAACTTCTCCTGGCAGTGAGGTCTTTGGTGTGTGATTGCCTAGCACGGCACATTCGAGTTCACGGCCGTTGATACGTTCTTCGATGAGCACCTTAGTGTCGTATAGGAAGGCTGACTCTAGACCTTGTATGAATTGTTTTTCGTTTTGCGCCATAGAGATGCCTACAGAGGATCCGAGGTTGACAGGCTTGATGAATAGTTCGGGCCCTAGTATGGCTGTGATATCACTGTAGGTTGGCTGTGTCGTATCATATTTGCGCGCAGTAATCCAGTCCGCAACCATGATGCCTTGTGATCGCAAGACATGTTTCATGATCTCTTTATCCATGCAAGCTGCTGAGCCAAGTATGCCACAACCGACACAGGGGAGGTTAGCCAGTTTGGCGAGGCCCTGGATGGAACCATCTTCACCATAAGTGCCGTGAAGTATGGGGAAGAGTATATCTATCTTTTTCTGTTGGCCATCAGTTCCTATGAGGACTTGTTCATTCATATTCTGAGACAGAATAACTCTATGTGTAGGATCTATGATTAACTCAATATTATCTGGGTCATCAGCATAGGCTAAGCTGAGCCCTTTGGGGTTATAGTACCAATGACCATTCTTACCGATAGCTATGGCTATAACCTCGTATCTCTCCTTGTCTATAGATCTGTAGACATTCTGAGCGGACAGTAGTGAGATCTGATGTTCTGTGGAGCGTCCACCATATAGGATAGCGACGCAGGATTTTCTTGTTGCCACTTAGCTTAAAGATTTGTACCCCAAAAGTACGGTCTTACCTGAGAGTATATGGTATGTATAATAAAAAAGGGCTCCTAAGATCGGAGCCCTTGGAAAAAGATATCTTATTTATCTAAAAGAAAATGTGATTATCTTAATTTGGTCGAACCTAGTTTCTAGGTTGAGCGACTTTGACTACGATAGGTCTTCCGTCTAACTCAGAATCGTTCAATGCTTCTATGGCAGCGTTCGCATCGCCATCATCAGGCATTTCAACAAATCCATATCCTTTAGATCGACCAGTGTCTCTGTCAAAAATGATTTTTACAGAGTCAACAGAACCGAATCTTTCAAAAGCATCCCTTAGACTGTGTTCGTCAGTTTTAAAGTCTAATTTTGCAACAAAAATATTCATCAAAAAAAATTAATAGGTTAAATAAATGTAGGAACTAAGAAACTGACAAAACTTATGGAAGTAATAATGGTTTATTAGTGCCTTACGTAAATAGTATTGTGATAGTATTGTGAACTGACATTACAGCCCTTATAACGCTACTAGATACATTTTTTTTTGAAAAATGGTTTCTTAAGAGATCTTAAAAAAGCGAATTGGACAAAAAATCCTGATTAATGGGTAGTGAAGTGCCACTTAAGTTTGACGACATGGGCCATCGCTATAGATAGACCACCGATGACGACTGCAAGTGTGGCATAGACAGGTAAGAAGAAATGTAATATGACCAAGGTTAATCCGACTACGGCGAGAATGACTGGCTGTACCGGTAATTTCTGATTCATGTATGGTCTGAGTATGCATGTATATACAAAATAGCTGGTCATGGCAATCACACTGATTTCTATCGCGGGATGCGCCATGATGGCAAAAGTTTTGGACAGACCAAGAGGGAGTAATAGCGGTAAGATTGCGCAGTGTACGGCACATAGCAAGGACAGGGTTATGCCCCAGGCATCCTTATTCTGTGTTTTGTCTTTCATTTATGCAATAATGTTGCAAATATAGATTTATTCGCTGTACTATTCGCTATTTTTGGTACATGAGTGAGCATACAAGGCAAATTCTGGTGAGGGGCAGGCTTAGAATCACGGATTTCAGGCTCCGCTTGCTTGAGGTTTTCGTCGCATCATCTCACTCAGCCTTGACACAAAAGGAAATCGAAGCACGTATCGGTGCGCATGATAGGATTACCTTATATAGAACGCTAAAGTCATTCGAAGCGGCACAGCTCATACACCAAGTAGTCGATGGAAGTCTAGAAAATAAATATGCGTTTTGTCTACATGATTGTCCAGAGCACCGAGCACAGGAAGAGCATGCTCACTTTCTTTGCAACCAATGCAAAACAACCTATTGCCTAGGGAGCATTTCTGATTTAGCGATAACGGTGCCTTCTAACTATAGCCTAGATAAGGTTCAATTAGCGCTTACGGGGACTTGCTCAGCATGTAATTAATACCGGTTAATATCTACGCGAGTTTGTAGATATCCGTTGGCGTCGTACACATAATGGCTTGTGTGCCTTTGACGGCTATTGCATGTTTAATCATTTCAGGATTCCTCTGAAGGATATTCAGCCAGCCATGCATATTGAAGTTTTTCCCTTTGATGTTTTTTGATAGTAAGGATGGGCTTTGTTCAGTAGTTCTTTTGGATGAGCATCCATAGACTTAAGTATGAGTTTCCAATCAGTGGTTGTAGATCTAGATTTTCCAAATTCATAGGTGATGACTTTCTGTCCTGTGCTTTGCGCATAGGCTATAGTCTTCTTGCTAGAGCTAGAGCTCGCATTGTAGTAAATCATCAATTCTCGATCGTGCGTCTTCATGTGATATGTTTCATGTTATTTAGTATACAATCTCTAATATTTTAAAATTAAGAATAATACTGATCATTTCTATTTTTGTAACAACAAAATGCCGAACAATATTTCGAAAAGATTTTTTATTGTTCCTTATTGGATTTCAATGAGTTAGATATTTATCAAATAAGGTATATGATAAAAACACCTAAAACGAATAATATTATGAATTAGATAAAGATGACTAGTCGTATATTTTACCTATCTTAATTTTCCAATTAATAATTCTGTTTTTATTTACATAACCAATTTCTTATCTATGGCTATAACTACAAAAAACTTGAGGAACGTATGTCTGCTCGGGCATTCTGGTTCCGGTAAAACCACCTTTTCGGAAACCATGCTTTTCGAATCAGGGGCCATTAACAGAAGAGGAACGATAGAGGGGGGGACGACAGTTTCAGATTTCACGAATATCGAAAAGGAAAGGGGTAATTCGGTCTTCAGTACGTTGATGCATACGAATTGGAAAGATTCTAAGATTAACATCCTGGACACACCAGGTTTGGATGATTTTAATGGAGAGGTCATCTCATCACTTAAGGTTGCGGACACAGCATTAATTATTGTCAATGCCTCACAAGGTGTAGAGGTCGGCACCGAGCTAGTCTGGGAATATGTCACCAGCTTTAAGACGCCAACCATATTTATAGTTAATCAATTAGATCATGACAAAGCCGATTATGATACTTCTGTAGAGCAAATACAAAGCAGGTTTGGTAAAAAAGCATTACCAGTCCAATATCCTATAGATCAAGGCAGTAATTTTTCTACTATTGTAGATGCCCTACGAATGACAATGTATGTTTTTCCAGATTCTGGTGGTAAGCCTAAGAAGGTCGATATCCCTGAGGATCAGATGGAAAAAGCTCAGCGCATCCATAATCAACTGGTAGAGGCAGCAGCTGAGAATGATGAAGGTCTGATGGAAAAATTCTTTGATGCAGGTAGTCTGACAGAAGAGGAACTCGCCAAGGGGCTCACTATCGCACTGGCTAATCAACAGATTTATCCAATTTTCTGCTGTTCTGCCATTGCTAACAAGGGTAGTGGTCGAATTATGGGCTTTATTAATGATATCGCACCATCTCCAGCAGAAAGACCACCGATTGCTTTGGATTCCGGGGGTGAACTCGATATTACAGAGCAAGGACCAACTTCCGCATTTATATTTAAGACCATGTCAGAACCTCAAGTTGGTATGATATCCTACTTCAAGATTTATTCTGGAAGGTTAAGGGCTGGTGATGATCTAACTAATCAGACCACCAGAAGCACAGAAAGAATCAATCAAATCTTCCTCTCTCTCGGTAAGGTCAGAGTTTCTACTGACAGTATGGTCGCTGGTGATATAGGGTCTACCGTTAAGCTTAAGGGCTCACATACTAACCACACACTTAATGGGAAGGGTATAGACTTTGAGATCAAAAAAATTAATTTCCCTGACTCCAAAATCAGGGTTGCAATTAAGCCACCTGGGAAGAACGAGATGGAAAAGATGATGAAAGCACTTAATCAGATTGCCTTAGAGGACCCCAATCTATCTCTAGAACAATCTGCCACCCTGAAGCAGACTTTGCTACATGGACAAGGTCAATTGCATCTCGACCTGATTCGATATCGCATAGAAAAAGTCAATGGGATTATGATGGAATTCGAAAAACCAAAAATACCTTATCGAGAGACCATCACACAATCAGCGAATGTATCGTATCGGCACAAAAAACAATCTGGAGGCGCAGGTCAGTTTGCTGAAGTCCATCTACGGATAGAACCGTATACTGCAGGGATGGCTGATCCCTCAGATCTGAATGTGCGGTCCAGAGAGGCTGAGCAGCTGCCCTGGGGCGGCACATTAGAATTCTTATGGTGTATTGTCGGTGGCTCTATTGATAGCAAGTATAGCAACGCGATTAAGAAAGGCATCATGAATAAGATGTTAGAAGGACCACTCACGGGTTCTAATTGCCAGAACATCAGAGTATGTATCTACGATGGTAAGATGCATTCTGTGGATTCTAATGATATGGCCTTTATGATAGCATCTTCACAAGCATTTAAAGAAGCCTTTGAGCAGGCGCGACCTCAATTATTAGAACCAATCTATGAGGTCGAAATCCTGTGTCCTGATGAATCGATGGGCGATATTATGAGTGATTTGCAGACTAGAAGAGCTATTATACAAGGGATGGACAGTGAAGGCCATTATCAAAAAATCAAAGTCAAAGTGCCACTTTCCGAAATGTATAAATATAATGCGAGCTTGAGATCGCTTAGCCAAGGTCGTGCTAAGTATAAGCGTTCGTTTAGCGAGTACTCAGCCTTGCCGGGAGACTTACAGAAGCAACTAATATCATCAGTGCAAGAAGCAGAACTGGTCGCTTAATAGACCTATAATGTTAAGATGATAAAGTCCTGGCCTCAGATGAAGTCAGGACTTTTTTTTATCTGGATGGTACTTATTTTTATCCCAACTTAGCATTTTGAAATAAATATTCCGCTACTGATTGATGGACACGCTTAGAATCGGTTTTGATGCCAAAAGGCTGTTTCATAACAAGGAGGGACTCGGCATGTATGCTCGTACGCTTATTCGAGACCTAGTGACTTATTATCCAGAGCATAAGTACCTCTTATTCACGCCGTCAGTCAGTCCACTTCTCGACCCCGAGCTTGCTAATCATCCTGCAGTTCAGATTGTGACAAAGCCAGATGGAAAGAGTTCGTGGTGGTGGCGCAGTAAAGGTATACAGTCTGATCTCAGGAGATTACATGTAGATGTCTATGTCGGTTTGAGTAATGAGCTGCCTTTTCGGCTGAGTAGAGTACCCAGTGTCGTTGTAGTTCATGATTTGATTTTCAAGAAGTTTCCACAACAATTTAGCTTGCTGGATCGCTGGATTTATAACCTTAAATTCAAAAATTCAATAACCATAGCTGAAAAGGTCGTTTGTATGAGCCAATCTACTAGGAATGATATCATTAAGCAATATGGTATAGGCTCAGCTAAGACAGCTGTCATCTATCAGCCTGTTGCCCCGCCATTTAGATCAGAGGACATACATCCTATCTCTACAGGAGCTTATCACTTGTTTGTAGGCACAGTAAATCCTAGGAAGAACCTCAACCTTATTATAGAAGCATACAAGGTGTTACCAACCCAGTATAGGAAGAAAGTGATAGTGGCAGGTCGAGGCGATAGTTATAAAGAAAAGATGGAATTGAAGCTAAAGAAGTATGGGCTGAAGGAATGCTTTGAATTTAGAGCTTATGTCACCACAGATCAATTGGTCGAGTTGTACAAAAATGCGGATTCATTGATATTTCCTAGTTATTATGAAGGCTTCGGGCGTCCAATTATCGAAGCATTGACCTTTCGAAAGCCAGTTGTAGCCATGAATATTTCTTCTATTCCTGAAGTACTTGGCAAACATGGTATAATAATTGAATATGATAGTGTGAAGTCGCTGACAGCAGCGATTATAGCTTTAACTGATAAAGCAGTCAGAAGCTCTGTTCTGGAAGGTGTTGGGGAACATCTAAGAGCCTTTGATCCAGCTACTTTAAGTCATGATTTTATGACTATCTTACAAGATGTAAAGTAGCTTACTATTGCATTATAACTTTTCGCATATTAGCTGATATTGGATATATTTGCTCAGGCGGCAAGCCAAGATAAATCCAGGTTTCATTCTCATTATCTAGGGGTGGTTATTAGAATCACCCCTTTTTTTACGTCCATAAATGAGCCATTTATCTATTCCTACATTGATTCTCAATGAATAAGGTATTAAAGATATTTTTATATATAAATAAAAGTAATATGTATATTCGTGGTTAAAAGGTCTTTTGACCTGACCATAAATATTCGTATGGCTACATATTTATCCAAAAGACTCCTGTGCTGTTCGGTCGTTCTATGCCTTGCGCTACTTTGCACGACAGCTCTTATTTCTCAGATATCCCATGGTTGTGATATTAATATCACTGATCATGATGAACTAGGCCAAACCTTGGCTGTCCCCAATCTCGGTATAGCAGATGGTATCAGCCTGACGACGACGGAGGTCGCAGCACTCAGAGGTATGCGTGATCAAGTCTTCATGCTTCATATGGATTCTAAGTTACAAGCTAAGACTTATCGGTTTTCAGATTTCGACCTATCCATTCCTGATAATTCTATTATTCTCGGCATAGAGCTAAAGCTTATTGCGTCTAGAAATACAGCAGGACATGTGAGGGAGAATAAGGTAGAGCTCTTTGTAGGTGAAACGGTTATTAGTGAGAACAAAGCTGACCCGACCGATTTATCAGTTTGGGGACAAGCGACTTCATGGAATTATGGAAGTGACTATGACTTATGGTCAGCAGACCTGAGTGCTCAGACTGTTAACGATCCAGCCTTTGGGGTCGAGATAGAACTATCTAATCGGACAGGTATCGAGCAAGCAATATATATCGATCAACTGGCGATTAAGGTAACTTATCAGCAGCCTATGGTTATCTGTATGCACCCGTGTGTCGCTGTATATGCAGAGCCAGATCCAGAAGTGACCTCGTATCAATGGACAGTACCGACTGAGTTGAGATCGGAGTTGCTGCCTAATCAGCCACATCTGTTAAATATTTTTGCAGAGGAATCGCCATTTGGCGAATACACAATTTGCCTAACCAAAACATACATGGATGGTCAGACTGAAGATTGCTGTCGTCCACTGGTGTTCTACGAGTGTCTGCCTTCTTCCATAGGTAACCGTATATGGGAAGACCAGAATGCAAATGGCTTGCAAGACCCAGGAGAACCCGGTCTGGATGGCTACAAGGTCAGTTTATACACAGAGGGCTATACTAAGATATCCACTGTCACATCATCAGAAGACGGCAATTACTTATTTGAGAACATAGAACCTGGTAGGTATTTCGTCCAGTTGGATAGTCGTGATATGATTCCTACGATCCATATTTCTGGCGACGATGATAATAATTCGGATATCGAAAATGTTTTCATGTTCGGATCGACTAAGATGATTTCAGTTGATCCAGGAGAGAATAGAACTGATATAGACCTAGGGCTAGTCCCTAGGAGTGCAGTATGTGGAAGAGTATGGTTAGACTCGAATGCTAACGGTAATCTAGACTCTGATGAGTCTGCAGGTCCAGTAACAAGTATCCATCTGTACGATAGTGAATGCGAACTTGTGAGTACTATTGATTCTGGAGAAGATGGTTCTTTCTGTTTCGAAGGCTTGCTACCCGATGTGTACTACTTAGACTACGAAACGCCAGAAAACTATATTGTGAGTTCCTATGGTGTGACTAATGTCGAAGATAGTATAACAGCTAAAGTGTCGATAGAGGCCTATATGGGCAGAACCAGCTCAGGCAATGACCTAGGTCTATATAGAACTGCATCTCTCGGTAATTATATCTGGAATGATGCAAATGGCAATGGCTTGCAAGACTTAGATGAGACAGGACTAAGTGAGGTCAGTGTTTCTCTATATGACTGTAATGGTACCTTGATTACAACGACGCTGTCTGATGACAGTGGCCAGTATCTCTTTGATAGCCTAAGACCTTCGGGATATTATATATGTATATCTGACTTTCCTGAAGGCATGAGTCCGACAATCTCCGGCGCTGATATAGAATTAGGTTCAGTTCTTTCCATAGATGGCTGTAGCGTATGTGAGCAGCTGTCAGAAAACGAGCACTTCGATAATTTCGATGCTGGCTTCATTACGATAGAAACAATCGAGCGGGCAAGTATAGGAGATTTACTTTGGCATGATCTTAACGATAATGGCATCCAGGACCTTGGTGAACCTGGTGTGGCGGAGGTCACTATTGAGTTATATAGTTGCACCGGTGAACTAATTGCAATGACGACCAGTGATTCGGAGGGTCGATACTTATTTCAGGATATTGAGGCAGGTCAGTATAGCCTCTGTCTAAGCGACCTACCAGATAACTTAGACCTAGACGATAGCCAATTTGATCTGTTAGGTTGTTCTACTTGTGTTGATTTTGATGGTGTAACAGATGACCTAAGTCAGGACCTTAGGTTTCTTTCTAGAGAAATTCCTACCATAGATGCAGCTGCCTTTATTTGGCAGGACGATAATGAGAATGGATTACTAGATCCTAACGAAAATGCCCTCACTGGTATTAGGGTAGATCTATATAATTGTAGTGGGGTCTTTGTGATGAGTAGTGAAACTGATAACTTAGGTGCTGCTGCCTTTGTAGATATAGCTCCTGGTTCATATTACGTACAATTTATTAATACTGATTCTGCCTACCTATACTCGTCCACAGGACAGGATGTAACAGGTGCCTTCGGCGAAGGCACGACAGATTGTGTCGACTTGCTGGTCGATGGGCATGTTTTCCAAGCACCAACTAGATTAGAAAACCTGTTTTTAACTTCTTTAGGTGACTTTGTATGGATGGACCTTAACGCTAATGGCTTTCCTGATATCGATGAAGATGGCATAGCAGATGTAACAGTCACTTTATATGATTGTTCTTCAGAGTTTATAGCGTCTACTGTGACAGATCGGTTTGGTCATTATGTTTTTAATAATTTAGATGAAGGAGATTACCAAGTATGTATTTCTGGATACGAAAGTGATTTAGCGTTTTCCTTTGGGTCAGAATGTTATTCTTGTGTAACACTTGACATTGGGGATATTCGAGCAGATATAGACTTTGGACTACATCGTCCTGTAGAAACTGCCGCAAATCTTGCGGTTACCTTGTGGGTGGATATCGAGGTGAATGGCACGATCGACTCATCAGAACCATTTGTATTTGATAGTGACGTGATACTTTATAATTGTGCGACCGGACCTGTAGCTACCTTAGCTACGGATTTTTCTGGTGAAGTCGTTTTCGAAGATCTTCCTGAGGGTGATTATTTCCTTGAATTAGAAAATATAGAAGGACTTTACCTTGACCCTAATGGTCCGATTACAGGTCAGAATAGTCCGACTTCGACGAGTTGCTTTACCATAGCTGGTAGTTCTATAGATATGGAAATTCCGTACCTGCAATTAGCAGCAGCTAATATTGTCTTAGGTGGCACGATATGGAATGATGATAACCGAGATGGTATGATAGATACCGTCGAGTTACCTATGGAGGATGTAGAAGTTCGACTATATGATCAAGATCAGAATTTATTGTCTACGAATAGTTCTGCGATTGATGGAACCTATACTTTCGAAAATATTAATGAAGGTGATTACCTGATCCAAGTGATTAAGCCCGAGGGCTATGCCTTCACGAGTTATCAGAGCGGGGGTCTAGATTTCCCACTTGATTCAGAAATCTTTAATACCGACCTGGGGATGACTGAGCTAATATCAGTGACTACAGGTGAAACCATGATGGAAATCAATGCGGGACTAGTTGTGAATGCTTTTAAAATTAGTGGGACTGTATGGGAAGATGAGAATCTCGATGGCTACTTAGAAGATGGAGAGAATGTAGAAGAAGGTCTTATAGTAGACCTCTATGATGTGGCTGGTAATTTACTGACTAGTACAGTAACGGATTTATTTGGATGGTATCGTTTTGCCAATCTCGAGAGTGGTCGCTACATTGTCGGATTCAATCTGCCGGACGGTGTCGAGCCTACAACATATAGAGCGGGTATGATCAGTGATTTTGATTCTGAATTGACAGAAGATAAGGTCACAGAGGAACTGCTAATAACCGATAATGATCTATCAGGTATCAATGCTGGTTATTATTTCCCGATAATCGAACCAGAGTTATTCCTCGTAGGGGGTACTGTATGGGAAGATACAGATAGAGATGGTCTGATTGCTGATGGTGAGCCTGTGCAGGAAGACTTGATGGTTCATCTCTTAGATGCTGATGGTCTACGAATTGCGACGACAAGAACTGATTTATTTGGTTGGTATAGTTTTGGAAATGTGCTACCTGGAAATTATCGAGTCCGTTTTGATTTACCAGAAAACGCGATACTTACCCCGTATCAGACTGGTGATAATAATATAGACTCAGAGGTGGCAACTGGCGATACCACCAGACCATTTAGTGTGAGCTCTAATAATGTATTTGGTGTCAATGTTGGTTATTATTTCGAGGTTATTCTCCCTACTTATCGTATATCTGGAACGGTATGGGAAGATTCGGATGCTGATGGATTAATAGTAGATGGCGAACCAGTTATGGCAGGACGTTCAGTCTTTTTGTTAGATGAGGCAGGCGTCTTGGTACGAGAAACAGAGACAGATCTTTTTGGTTGGTATAGCTTTAGTAACCTGCCCTCAGCACGTTATATCGTCAGCTTTGATCTCCCGCCTGACATCATAATCACTGATTACCAAGCAGGAGGTAATAGTGCGCTCGACTCCGAGGTCATCACTGGGAATAGCACCGAAGTAATTGAGCTTGCTGAGGCTAACGTAGATGGTATTAATGCAGGTTATTACTATCCGGTAAGTATCGGTGACTTTGTATGGTTAGATTTTGATATGAATGGAATACAAAGTCCTGATGAACCAGGTGTTAATAATTATGTGATTACCCTCTTTGACGAAGACAACAATTTTATCGAAAGAGTGTTTTCAGGAATCGGACCAGATAATCGGCCTGGCTACTATGCATTTTCAGGGTTGAAGCCTGATAACTATTATCTCAAAATGAGTAACGGTCAAGGCGTCGGTTATCCCGCTGCATTCCAAGGTGCTGATCCCAACTTAGACTCAGATATTACTGGTAGTAACGGTTATGGTTCGACGGACTTGATTGTATTAGAATCTGGAGACCAACAACAGTCTATAGATATTGGCCTCGTCCTAGCACCTTCAGATATCGGTGATAGGGTCTGGGTAGATAGTAATGGGAATGGTATACAAGACAGTAATGAATCAGGACTCAATGGTGTCATCGTGGAACTATACAATGCATTCGATATTCTTATAACATCTACGATGACGAGTACAGAGAATGGGGTAGACGGTTATTACTTATTCGAACAAGTCTATCCGACGGAATACTATCTGAATTTCGTTGTGCCACAAGGTTATGCTATCTCCCCAGCAAATAGGGGTGGCAATGACTCCCAAGATTCTGATATCGATAACTCTAATGGGATAGGGTCTACAAGTATCTTCTTACTGTCACCGGGAGAAGCAGATCTAGATCTAGATGCTGGCGTTTTCTTAAGCAGTACAGTAGGGGATCTGGTGTGGCATGATCGTAATCTTAATGGCCTCCAAGAAGATAATGAGCCAGGTGTCGAAAATGTAGAGATTCACTTGTATAAAGTGGAGAATGGTGAGCGTAACTATTTGAGCAGTACGATCACGGATGTCAATGGAAATTATTCTTTCGACGGATTATCGAATGGCGATTACTATCTCATATTTGAACCTGGTGTGGACTTTAGCTTTACTCAACTTGGAACTGGAACAGCTTCTGAATTAGACAGCAATGTTAACCCTGATGGCACGACAGATATGTTCTCTATTTCTGGGGATCAATCAAGAGCTGATATAGATGCAGGATTAGTAAGACCTGGCAATATGTTAGGTGGACAGATATGGGAAGACAAAGATGACGATGGTCTTTTCGAGCAAGAGGACTCACCAGTTTCTAATATTTCATTGAGTTTATATAACGACGGCGATGAATTAATTAGCACCGTGACTAGTGGCACAGGTGGTCGATATATCTTTGATAATTTGCCTGACGGCAGCTATTATATTGTAGCCGATATTCCAGCCGCGTATTTCGTTACTGAGATGAATGTCGGAAGTAATGAGTCAGAGGATAGTGATTATAATAATCAAGGCAGATCAGAATCTTATACGTTAGTAGGCGAAACCGTATTTAGAAATATTGATTTAGGATTGGTCGAAGACCCACTATTAGAATCGGCAATAGTATACCCAAACCCGCTGCTCGGAAATGAGCTCTTTATAAATGTTGATGTATATCAAGAGGGACTGCCAGTTTCTATTAAGCTATCGGATGATCAGGGTCGACAGATCCTTTCTAGAGGATATGGTCGTCATTTGCCGAAAGGCAATCAGATTATTAGTCTAAATGTGAGTGACCTCAAAGCAGGCATATATTATCTGCAAGTCTATACAGGATATAAAACAGAGAGTCTGAAGTTCGTCAGAATGGATAGACCCTAAGATAAGGTTTCAATTCAAGAATGTTGAGATAGTCAGGGTCGTCATGATCCTGGCTTTTTTTTTGTTAATCCCTAATCGGTAGATTCTCTACAATCTCTATCCCGTAGCCGATAAGACCCACTCTTTTTCTAGGTCTATTAGTCAGTAGTTTCAACTTAGATATGTTCAGTTGATTCAGTATCTGAGCACCGATACCTAAGTCTCTTTGTACAAGACTATGAGAGAGCTGAGGAAAAGGATCTTGTGTTTCGCCCTTAGCTGTTTGTTCCTTCATCCTATCCATGATCTCGAGTAGAGGATCTTCTAGCTCACTATTTCTCATGTATAGTAAGATGCCTTTGCCAGCTTCTGAAATCATTTCAAGTGTCTTATGGACTTGGTAGTCATAGCCATGCATTAGCGCGCCGAATATATCCTTGGTCGGGGACGAAGAATGGACTCTGGTCAGTATTGGTTCATCTTTTTCCCATTGGCCCTTCGTGATAGCAAGATGAGTCCTACTGCTATTTTTCTCACCAAAAGCAATAACCTCAAACTCCCCAAACTTGGTTTGTATCGGTAATCTACTTTTTTCTTCTACGAGTGTTTCTGTTTTTAATCGATAAGCTATTAGGTCTTTGATACTGATGATCTTAAGTTCTAGAGCCTTGGCCATTACTAACAATTCTGGTAGACGAGCCATCGTCCCATCAGGATTGAGGATTTCCACGAGCGTTCCTGCTGGATATAGACCTGCCAGCCTTGCGAGGTCTACTGCAGCTTCTGTATGTCCAGTACGACGCAGGACACCACCATCCTCAGCGATTAACGGAAATATGTGCCCTGGCTTAGCGAATTCTGATGCCTTTGTCATCGAATCTACCATGGCTTGGATGCCTGTTGATCTGTCATACGCTGAAATACCAGTCGTACAGCCTTTGCCTATCAAATCGATAGATACGGTGAAGGCGGTCTCATGCAAAGCGGTATTGCTATTGACCATTTTTTCCAATTCGAGTTCAGTCGCTCTTTGTTGGGTAATCGGCGTACAGATTAGCCCACGGCCATGTGTAGCCATAAAATTGATGATCTCTGGTGTTATTTTCTCGGCAGCGCAGATAAAGTCGCCTTCGTTCTCTCTATCCTCATCATCGACGACGATAATCACTTTTCCCGCTTTGATATCTGATATGGCTGATTCTATACTATCCAGCTGGGTTGTAGGGCTAACTTCTTTGATTTCTGAGGTCATGGTCTGCTTATTATCCTAATAGAATGGTTGTTATAGTTCTTAATTCCCTTAGGTAGTATCTGAATTGAATATATCTTTAGCTTAGAATAATACAAAAATATACTTAGCTATGAATAACTTACTGAATAACAGCAGTATTTCCTTACTGTTCATATTTGCTTTGTTGCTATCGATACCTAGCTGTACTGACCCAGTGCCGGGCTGTACCGACGAACAATCTGAGAATTATGACTCAGAGGCAACAGAGGATAATGGCTCTTGTACTTACGCTCGGACTAAGTTCCTAGGTGATTACATAGGTCCGTTTACCTGCACTAACCCATTACTCAAAGGCGTTTTAGACTCAGATAGCCTAGAATTTGTGATTAAAGAAGCAGTAGCAGATGATCGCCAACTTGTGGTCTTAGGCTTGTTAATCGAGGGTATTCCGGTCGATTTAGAAGGTATGATTAATGGTAATGAGTTGATTATCAGGGATACATTTACAAATTTTGCTATTCCAGACTTCCCTAATCCTGTCGATTCGACACAGACTTTGACCCTGATTGCTAATGTCATAGGTGATGGAACAGCGACACTCTCTGCAGATGAGACAACAATAACTGGCGTTCTTAATCTGGATATCCAAGCGACAGATGGCTCACTGAATGCTCAGGACATGTGTGATCTAATAGGAACTAAGAAAGAATAAAAAGGTGAAGTAGTAAATACGGTTTTGTATTATATTTGCACTCGCTTCTAAAGCAGGTCTCATAGCTCAACTGGATAGAGCAGCTGCCTTCTAAGCAGCAGGTTCCAGGTTCGAGTCCTGGTGGGATCACAATAAAGCCTTGATAATCAAAACGATATGATTATTGAGGCTTTTTCTATTGACCTGCTTTCTAAGGTCTAAGAACCATAGTTTTCAATTTGTACATTCCCAATAAGGGATAACTTTAGGGCTTGATGCAGCAACAAGCAAGTCAACGATATAAAAATATAGATGCCCTCAGGGGTCTAGCGGCTATCTTGGTTCTCATCCTTCATGTCGGTGAGTATTTTCTGAGAAATAGAGAAATCGAGGCTAAAGGTCGGGGCCTGCTTGATTTTTTTGTCTATCAGGACTTAGGGCGGATCGGCATTACAATCTTCTTTATAATTAGTGGCTTTGTTATATCTAAGAGCTTCAGCACGAAGAGGAAAGAGATAAGAAGCTTCTTAATCAAACGATTCTTTCGTTTGTATCCTTTATTTTGGGTTTCGATGATGCTTGGAATTGCATTTTTGTCTCATAAGGATATGGGTCTAAGCACAATACTGGCAAATACGACGATGTTACCAGCGTTTTTCGGACAAGACTTTATTATCGGACTCTACTGGTCCTTAGAAACGGAGCTCATATTTTATGGTATCATGGCGGCCATCTACTTGTCAGGGATGCTTGGTAATTTGCGCTGCTTCCTGTACCTGACCATCGGTGCCTATGTCATCTTGGGCGTTCTGTATCTCTTGTCAGGCCAGTTCACTTTATTACCACATTGGTTAGCGACGCCCTATCACCTCTCTCTCATGTTTATCGGCGTCAGCTGGAGATATGCCTATGATGACGCACAAGACAGAAATAAAAAGTCACGCTTCACTATTCATTTGTGCCTAATCTCATCGGTGCCGGTAGCGATACTTCTTTTGTCTCTGATTAGACCGACTGAGCTGACTTCAGATGCTTTGGCCTATTTAACTGGTATCATAGTATTCTGGCTTGGGCTACGGATATTCAAAGGCGCATCTTCCTTTATGGTTTACCTTGGTAAGATCAGCTACTCAGTCTATCTGTTGCACCCGATCGTTTTTTATCAAGTCGCACAAGTTATAACTAAGAGTGGGGTAGGTAAGGGACTGCATATAAGTGTGTATATACTTCTTTGTCTCATCATGACTGTTGGTCTATCCACAATAACCTATTACTTAGTAGAGAAACCATTTAATAAGTTAGGGCGAAACTTAGCTTTCAGAAAAACTACAGGTATTAACCAAGATGGTGCAAGATCATAGAGCCACTCATAAGAATCATCAGACTGTCCTCTATTATGGTGACTGTACTCATAGGCAGATCAAAGACAGTCCCTAAGCAAGCACACTGTATTTCCCTCTTATTAGTGACACTCAGGACGACGCCGATTAAGCTAAGAGACATTATGATAAAGGCAAAAGTGTTGGTCCAGATAGGCAGGAGATCTATTAAGTAGGCCATACCCAGAACTAATTCTACAAATGGATAGATGTAACCCCAGGTTTTCCATTTCATAGCCAAGATGTCGTAAGACAAATAGCTAGCGGCGAAACCCTTCAGGTCTAATAACTTGAAGAAAGAAAAAGTAAGAAAGAAAGCGGCCATGAAATGTCTCATCCATGTAGTCATAATGAACTGACCAGACAAATACTGAATCGCTAAGGTGATCAGTAGGATATAGAAAAGGATGACTAAGAGTGGCTTGTATTTTATCCAGGAGAATGATTTCCCCGAGTTCTGTGTTAGCGTTTTTGCTGTTGTTGGAGTTAAGATGTCATACTTGGTGTCTATGGTCTTGAGGGTAGACCTAAGGTCATCCGTGTGGAGTTTAGTCTTGGAAGTGATCGTTGCTGAATCCGTGGACTTGTCTACGGTAACTGTTTCTATTTCAGGTATTGTAGATAGAGCTTGTTGTACTTTGGCAGCACAACTCTGACAATTCATTCCGCTAATCTTATATACTGCATTCATGATGGGTTAGATTTTGGATATAAGGTAGACAGTTATTCAGTTAAATATTACTCGAACGGTCAGGTTGTAGTAGCAAAACCAATTGAAGATCAAGGCACCACCTTTCGTTCTAGAACTGTCAGCTGATATTTTAGGTATAGCTAAAAGCAAATCGAAGTCAAACTGACTCACAGTCATATCTTATCAGATTATTGTGTGACCTTGTAACGGTAGGTTGCACTCCCTACTTCATTGCTGGTGGACTTAGCCACAACTATAATCATATATTCACTAACATCTGCTGATTGTCTAAATGAAAATGATGCCAGACCATTCTGGTCAGTAGTCAGGGTCGGATTCCAATATGTCCTAGGAGAAAATTGTGGTAAATCAATGACTGAATTCGCCAGTTTCAATTCGCCGACTTGCTTCTGTATCCCACTCAAGGTGAGTATGTCATCTTGCTCCTCAGCACTAAGACTGAAATCAGGTAGGTTGGTTGTTACTCTTACAGCGCCCGCTATGCCCATGACATTATATAATCTCTTGAGTTGCTTTGGCTCATGATAGAGTTCTACTGTTTCTACATTTTCGAAATCTATTCTTCCGACTAGATCTGAATTCTTGGTTGCTAGGCCGTCTATAATATATAGCGGTGAGCCTTTGAGCTTGAAATCATCGTTCCGACGTGCTGATGGATTAGTCATACTGGATGAGTAGATTCCCTTATCATCTGTAAAGAAGCTTAATGGTGTAATTAGCTCTTTGAAAAAATTCCCTAGTGTTTCAAATTTTCGATACTCCTTGAAATTATAGGTCGAGGGTGCTTTTTCTAATTTTTGCTTTTCTTGAAAGTCCTCCTCATTAATATTGTTCTCTACCTGACCAAAGTATTGCTTGATCAATTTAAGTTTTTTGGAGTGGATAACGTATTCTGATAATACACTGCTAGGGATATCTATTTCAGGTATATCATTAAATGGCGTGATAGCAGAGGTATACGTCACATTGCTTTCATGTCCCACGTGACGAACAAACTGATAGGTTTTCTCTCCATCAAAGTCTGGAATCTCAAAAAGAAAGTTACCTGAAACATCTGACTTAGTGTATAAGAATCGATCTGTCTTATTATTGTAAGCACCGAGTACTGGTATCTTAGTTGGTTCATTCTGATCATTATAACAATGACCATAATAACAAATAGCAGAATTGGGTTCAGATATGTGTGGAACTGTCTCTAGAGCTGCACAATCTGTCACTGCTTCTTCAGCAAAATGCAGTTGACTATCTATGATACTAATCGATAGATCTGCGGTCACAGGACGTCCAAAAGTATCTGTCACTTCGATTCTGATATCCTGTTCGGTGTTGTTGCGTATCTGTTCCTGAAAACTAATTTTGCAGTTTAATTCATTAGTGGACAGCTTAGATATTTGGAGCTTAGTTGGGATGTTTATTTCAGCTTCTAGATCTGATATGACGACAAAGCCTAAGGTGGAAACTGTAATCATTCTCTTGCCGACCTTATCCGCAATTGCAAAATTGAGCTTGTAATTGCCTGAGCTATAGTCTAAGGGTAATTCATAGCTGCTTGAGATATAACTGGCACCATTGGACTTGATATAAAAAATAGCTGATGTGGTATTCTCATGGAGTACTGATACCTGTACAGCGACCTCATGGTCACGGAAGTGCTCGGGTAGAAATAGCTTGTATAAGACTGCCTCTCCAGTAACGTAGAAGGGCTTATCCATATGTGCTACGAACCTATCTGTATTCTGAGCATAGGCGCTTAGCGCAAATAGCGTTATGAGAATTATGCTGTATATCTTTTGTGTCATGGGTCTTAATTGGTCCACCATTCTGGTTTTTCTAATTGGCTATTGGGTGCTTCTAGACAATCGCAGCAGCTTATTACAAAACATTCTCTCGGGGGTGGCGTACTGAATACTGGCGGGCAGCGCCTTCTCGGACTCTGTACTTCCTCGGGTGCGATAAAGTGCCTGAGTGTATCTATTTCAGTAATGTAGAAATACCCAAATACCTCAGAATCTTCATTTGCGATATCCGAAAAGTTGGTCCTAATCTTACCGGGAGGTGGGTCAAATAAGTTGCCCTCGGAAGAAATAAGTTCTTTTAATTCTTTGAAGTATTCGTATGCACCTACGGATAGGGATTGTTGGTAAGCGATTGTGTAATTGCCTTCGGCGTAGGCGTCATCTATTCTTACATCGATGAGATCCAGGCCAGATAAGACGAATTCTGAAGTGAGATAGGGGTCATAATTGGCTTCCACGTTGGATCCCAAATTTCGGAAAGTATAACAAGATTTAGGTTCTATCGTGAGATCCTCTGGCTCATCAGTTAGTATAAATGCCTGCTCAAAAGTCCAACGCAGCCTAGTCGGTATGTTATCAACCATAGTGGTCCCATCTACTTCATATTGTATGAAATCTACCGGAGACAATTCGTCGAAGAGGTCCAGTTCTAGCTTTTCTATAATCGTATGTGACAGTTGGTTTCCTCTCGGTACCCTTACTAATTTTTCCGGTGTCGATACAAATATTTTACTGTCCAGTGTTTCCACTGTAAGTGAATAACTATCCTCGTAATTGATATCCATATCAGGCGAGTCGTCTGGTATGATAATCCTGTATTGGTTTACCCCAGCATCGACAGCGGTCATGGATTGTCCAGAAATTGTGTTAGTTAGTTCGATCGACCTTACCTTAATATTGAGTGGGATGCCAGTAAAGTCGAACAATCTTTTTACTTCCACATTAAGTATAGAAGGTGTACTGTGTACTAATCGAGCTTGTATAGAGATCGCATCTTGTATGTTTTTTGGCGATTCGAATTCTATTTGGTCTATACATGAACTGAATATTAGTGCAGCTATGGTCACATAAATCATTCTCATAACAACTCGAAGTTTAAGGTTAGCGCTGGGAATGCATTCCCTAAGATTGATAATTGATATGCTTCAGGAAGGTTGAAGCCACCTCTTCTAAAGAAGACTGAGTAAGCATTTTTCCGACCTAAAATATTATAGATTGTAAAGGTCCAACTCATCTTGAATTTACTTGTTGTCTTGTAACCTTGACCTAGGGTATAAGCAAAATCTATACGCTGATAGTCTGGTATTCTGAATTGATTTCGTTCTGCGAAGACGGGGACAAAAGCATTGCTGTCTGTGACGAATCCACCAATGGGTGGTGTTGTCGGTCTACCTTGTGCATACGTGAAATTTAGTGTCGCCGTATTTCTTTGATTGGGTTGGTAGTTCAGGATAAGTGAAGCCTCGTGTGGCTTGTCATAATTGCTGGGATACCAGTCACCACGATTGAGTCCTGCGACCTGACGTAGTGATCTAGAATAGGTATAGGAGAAGGTCCCATTTACCTTACCCGTTTTTCTTTTGAGGCTAAATTCGAGGCCATAAGCTTGTCCAGTGCCGAATAGTAATTCAGTTTCTAGATGCTCATTGACAGTGAGTTCTGCGAAATTCTTGTAATCAAACAACTGATCAATCTGTCTGCCAAATAAGGTGATCGAACTTTCTACATTGTTATTGTCGTAATTTTTGAAGATGCCCAGACTGATATTGTGAGAGCTATTGGGTTCTATATTCGTATTACTCAGTTGCCATTGTGAAGTAGGGGTCGGGGAAGCAGAGTTAAATATCTGATTGATATACTGGACAGTTCGGCTATAGCCCATCTTCAGTGAGGTATTATCTCCAAGTGCAAGTCTCATGGAGAATCGAGGCTCTAGAGCGGAATAGTTCTTTATCGAGCCACTGCTATGTGAGATGGTATCGATGATAGAGGCCGTGTTATATGGGGGATTGCCATCATAGACAAATTCCGTATTCGGCCCTAAGAAATTATAATAGCTTGCTCTCAACCCACCAGCGATATTAATCTTATCACCGAGGGGTATATTGATTTCAGCATAGGCGGCACTTTCGAGCCCTTTGTCTTCATCCAGTTGCTTATTGAGGAACTCGGTTCCATCAGCTGTGCCTATACGCTCGCCAGGGTTAATCGTATAGAGGATACTTGATAGGCCCAGTTCGAGCTTAAGCTTATCAGAAGGATTGATGATTATCTTCTCTTTGAATTTGATATAGTTGATGTCGTTCATGAAATCTGAACTGAATAGAGAGCCTATATCGGATTGATTACTCAGGTAGTCACTATAGATTATATAGGTAGAACTACTTGCCCGCTGACCGAGTAGGGTCTTGAAAATGAATTGGCCCATGGTCGTACCATAATTGAAACCAAACTGATCACTAAGTGTAAAATCGTCATTGGCTTTGTAGTAGGATAGAATAGCTGATGACTTTTGACTTAATTTGACAGTCATACGCGCGTTGAAGTCATAGAATGACGCACTGGAATTCTTTGCATCGGCAGTCGTCGCTAAGCCAAGTATCCAGTCCGAATAAGAGGTTCTAAACCCAGTGATAAATGACACCTTGTCCTTGACTAACGGCCCCTCTAAGGTTGCTCTAGCTGAGAAGGCGCCGATGCCACCTTTTAGATTGAATCTCTCGAAATCACCATCTTTCATTTCGACTTCCATAACCGAGGCAAGTCGACCACCATATTTGGCTGGTATGATGCTCTTGTATAGATTGACCCCTTTGATCATATCTGTATTGAAAGTACTGAAGAAACCAAGTGCATGGGAAGTATTGAAGATTAAGGCCTCATCTTGCACGACTAGATTCTGATCGACATCTCCACCTCTGACATTAAATCCGATGGCCCCTTCTCCGACACTACTGACACCGGGTTGGATAAGGACACTCTGGACGACATCTGCTTCACCGAGGAAGGTCGGTAGCGCTTTGATTTCTTTAGCTGTAAGCTTGTCGACACTTATTTGGGCATTTGCTATCTGGTCATTGGCGGCTGTTTCTGTAATGATAATCTCTTCTAGTGAGATGGCTTCTTTATATAGATCTAGATCTAAGTTACCGTCACTGAGTACCTTGACCTTGAGCCTGCGGGACTGGTAGCCTATGTATTCTATTTCTGCGATCTGGACACCCAGGGCAATCGTCGTCTCATAATTTCCATCATAATCGGTTGTTGTGCCACTACCATCTGCTAGTTTGATTGTGGCACCGATAATCGGTTCTTGTGTCTGACCATCAAGTATCGTCCCAGCTATCGTTGCTAATCCAGAAGGAGAACTCATATTGATATCACCAACGGTCATACCATCAAAGCCTATATCGTCCTTATTCTGAAGTAATTTGAGGTAATCTAATGAGACCTCATCCATAACATATTTTAGTGGGAGGATCAGATAGGCGTAATCACGATACTTAAGGTAAGACATAGTGGATCCTGCGGTTAGCCGATCTAAGGCTTGTTCTATCGTGGCCTGCTCTATCGAGTATTGTCCAGTCAGTGTTTCTAGGTCACTGGTTTTGTAATAGATTGCACGCTGTGATTGCTGTTGTAGAGCAGCCAGATAATCGAGTGGCGGACTTGATAATATATTAATCAAGTCTGATTCGTTCTGACTTATGCCCGTTTCATAGAGAAACAGAGAGAAGCAAAAAATTAGGAATAGTCTCATTTATTGTTGGAATTACAGGAAGCAAGTTAATTATTTAATGCTAATTAAAATTGCCCAGACCATTGTATACGCTACATTTTGGCCTGTTTTCTAGCGGACAGGGGATATAACTAAGGCCAAGACTCTACTGTGATTTGTGATTACTGAATATTGTGAGTAACTTTAAAGTGATATAGAGTTTATTAGTTGTTGATTAGCTTAACTTGAGAAAGAAGTTTTTGTTTGCCTGCCTTTAATACACTCCCAGTTTTATAATTTAATTTTCTTTTAATGAATATTTTTGTTGCTAAATTAAACTACGACACTCAGGAGTCGAGTTTAAGAAATGCTTTTGAAGAATTCGGTAGTGTCGATTCCGTAAAAATCATCATGGATAAATTTTCAGGTAGATCAAAAGGCTTCGGCTTTATAGAAATGCCAAATGATGACGAAGCAAGGACGGCTATCGCCTCACTTAATAATAAAGAATTAGATGGCAGGACCATCGTTGCGAAAGAGGCAGAACCTCGTAATAACAATAACAGTCGATATTAATTAAGTCCAGGTTGAATATTTTCAATGAGAAAAAGGGTTTTTAGGATTACAATCTTAAAAACCCTTTCTTTATGTCCTATGATGTCGTAGGGGGAGGTGTCGCCTCTGAACTATCTATAGATTCTACTTTAGCCTTTTCGGTGTCAGCAGCTACGATTGGTTCCTTAACTACTTTAGGCTTCTTCGGCTCGTCTTTGAGCAGTCTAACATTAATAGCCACTAGCCCCTTAGGGCCTGTCGTTGCTTCGAATGTTACTTTATCTCTTTCCTTAATCGTGTCGACGATGTTATCAGCATGGGCGAAATAATCATCGTTAGAGTTGGCTTCCTTGATGAAACCAAAGCATTTTTCTTGGTTGTAGAATTTGACGACACCTTGTTTGATGAAATCTGATTCGTCGGAATCTGTCTTCTTAGGTGTACTTATTAGGATGTCCGCGAGATCGACCTCTTCCTTTTCTGATTCTGGTATCGGCGTAGGACTGAAGTTACCATCCTTATCTAGATACATGAACTCAGGTGGTTTGATCCCCTCTGCCTTCTTTTGTTTCTTCTTATCTAGCTTGTCGGTTTTTCTTTTCCTTCTTTTCTTTTCTCTTTCTTTTTTCAGGTAACTATCTGCCATAAATGATTTGTGGTTAGTAAATATATTATTCGATACGCCTAAATCAAGCAAATAGTTCCACTATATGATTAAGATTGGCATTGTTGCTAAGGCAACGAAGTTAGTCACTTTTCCAAGGTAACAATACAGAATGTTGGCTTTTTTGTCCCCATATGAGCTAGTATAGGTCTTATTATCAGATAAAACATTAATTAGTCGATAATAAAGCTAAGTTTACAACTATGCGTGAAATGCGCAGTACCTATCTTAATTTATATTCACTTCACTTATTTATTTTTTTAAGTTCTCTTAAACACAACAATATGCGTTGTATAAGTATATCTATCATATTACTTACGATTTCTTTTCTTGCTTCAGCTCAAGAAGCAAAACAAATGCAATTTTTCCCTGCTACGGAATCCTACCTGCCTGGACTGAATGTCTACTCTGCAGCTAATGGTGATTTTAAGCAATACTATGTTGAGAACGGTCGATGGGTCAGAAATAATGAAATGCCAGACCTAAAAACGAAATATGCTAAAGGAGCACAAAGAATCCAATATCTTCCGGGAAGTACAGAGGTATCTCCTAATCTCTTTGTCTATTCTACAACCACTGGAGAATTCCAGTTTTTCTACCTCAATAATGGAGAATGGAAGCTTAACACCTTATTGCCTTCTGGTGACTTGAATTTCAAGTCGAAAGACGTCAGAATGGAATTTACCTCAGGGAGTGAGAAAATGACGGCCTACATCTTTGCTTATGCAACTGATGGAGAAGAACTAACTATTCTGAATGTCGCTAATGATGCATGGACGGAAATAGATTATTTTCCGACGATGTTGAGTGATCAGTAAGCAGAATTACTTTAGATAAGAATTATGGGTTGTTTGTTCTTTATGGAATAGACAGCCCATTTTTATTTTCTGAGTAGGTGTATAGACCAGACCACCCACCGAACCATAGTTGGCCTTTCTGATCCTCATAACTGCAGAGTATCGTATGACCTAAGCAATTCTTCTTTGGGAATGGTGTTAATTGTGCTTCTCCTTTGTAGTAGTATGTATTCTTGTTGTATATAGGAAACCAGACTCGACCAGCCGTGTCCTCATAGACATCCCAAGAAGTGACAAGTTCGCCATCAGTAGCTGGCTCAGAGATGGTTCTGAATCCTTGTCCATCCCAGTAACAGACCCCGCCTTTTTGTGTGGCAAAATAGTACCCACCTTGGCTAGATTCGGTAATTCGATTGACTGAATTGTCGCACAGGCCATCCTTGGTCGATAAGTTGGACAGTTCTACGCCATTATAATAGTAAGCGCCACCATCTGTACCAAACCATACTTTGTCCTGACTATCTATCATAATGGAATAGACCATTCTAGAGCCACTGACTATTCTGGTCGTATCAGGCGTCGCCTCAGGCAAATCGAAACGTGTGAAAGTTACACCATCATAAGTGCAAACACCCTCTATAGTCCCGATCCATATTTTGTTATTCTTATCTATAGACAAGCTATATATATTATTGTCTAGTAAGCCCTCCTGTACGGTATAGACCTTGTAAGAGTTGCCATCATACCTAATCAGACCAGCGTCGCTTCCGAACCAGATGTTACCGTGTTTGTCTTCAGCTATTGCTCTGACCACTAGTGCAGGGAAGTCGCTCTTAGCTAACCACTCGTAGTCTTGTCCATCATATCTGAGTG
>CALEAC010000120.1 GCA_937944095.1 uncultured Saprospiraceae bacterium | reverse complement strand
AGTGCATACCGCATACAAGAAATTAATGCAGCTCTAAGAATCAAAGGTGGCGCACGCATCGTCGGACATAAGATAGGTCTTACTGCACCTGTAATTCAGAAGCAATTAGGTGTAGACCAACCCGACTTTGGACTACTATGGGACGACAGAGAAATACAGAACGGTGGACAGATTTCAGTCAATCAACTGATACAACCAAAAGCAGAAGCAGAAATAGCTTTCGTATTAGGCAAGGACCTAGACACTCCTTCCCCGAGCTCTGTAGACATCATCAACGCTATAGAATATGCGCTGATCTCTATTGAAGTTGTCGGTAGTCGCATCCGTGAGTGGGATATCAAGATCACAGACACCATAGCTGATAATGCCTCAGCTAGTCACTGGGTCATCGGTCACATGCCTGTCAAACTAAGCAATGTTGATTTGGTTAATTGCAAAATGGTGATGACAAACAAAGATCAGATTGTTTCTGAAGGCATCGGCAAAAATTGCCTAGGCTCTCCCATCAATGCCACTAGATGGTTAGCTAATAAGATGGTAGAACTAAGCAAGCCTCTCAGAGCAGGTGACCTGATACTTAGCGGTGCAGTCGGCCCAATGGTCAACATCAAGGCTGGTGATGTCTTCCATGCAGCTATAGACGGTCTGGGTTCAGTGAGTGTATCATTTACAGAATAAAATAAATAATGAAAGGAAAAGTATTAGTAGATAAGGCGCAGCCGTTAGGCAACTATCCACACGTCAGACGTGTAGGTGATTATATCTATATATCAGGTACAAGCAGCCGACGAAAAGACAATACGCATATAGGCGCTATACAAGATGAGCAGGGCAACTGGCAACTTGATATCAGAGCACAGACAAAAGCAGTTATCGCTAACATCGGAGAATTACTCAGCAGTGTCGACGCTGACCTTTCGAATGTAATTGACATAACAACCTTTCTAGTAGACATGAAGGACTTCAAAGGCTATAATGAAATCTACGGCACTTTCTTCAATCATGAGACCGGACCTACGAGGACCACTGTTGCCGTACATCAATTGCCACATCCTAATCTTTTAATAGAAATCAAAGCAGTAGCTTATAAGCCCTTGTCGTAATTTCAAGACGCATACTAATTAAGAACAAAAATGAGCAAGACTAAAGTCGCCATAGTAGGCCCTGGGAATATAGGCACTGACCTGATGATTAAGATCATGAAGAATAGCACTAACTTAGAAGTGTGCGCCATGGTCGGTATCGATCCTAATTCTGATGGACTAGCTAGAGCTAAAAGAATGGGCTGCCTCACAACTGCAGAAGGCTTAGCAGGACTAGAAATAATGCCTGAGTGGCATGATATCAAGATTATCTTCGATGCAACTTCTGCTAAAGCACATCATCACAACTGGGCCATTGTAGAGAAATACAGCGACAAGAAGATTGTTGATCTGACACCTGCGGCTATAGGCCCTTTCTTAGTGCCAACTGTTAATTTCACAGAAAACCTCAAAGTCAGAAATGTCAATATGGTCACCTGTGGCGGACAAGCTACTATACCGATGGTTGCAGCCGTCAATCGTATAGCCAAAGTACATTACGGTGAGATAGTGGCTTCTATATCTAGTAAGTCGGCAGGCCCAGGTACTAGAGCTAACATAGATGAGTTTACAGAGACGACGGCACTAGCAATAGAAAAAGTAGGTGGCGCGGACAAAGGGAAAGCCATCATTATACTTAACCCCGCAGAGCCTCCTGTCGTAATGAGAGATACGATATTTACGCTAAGTGAGCAAGCAGATAAGGAAGCTATCAGAAAAAGCATACACGACATGGTCGCTGAAGTACAGAAATATGTACCTGGATATACCTTACACCAAGAGGTCCAATTCGATGACATAACCGAAGCCGCACCTGTATTTATAGAAGGACTTGGTTACCGCCATGGACTGAAAACAACTGTGCTCTTACAGGTTGTTGGTGCAGGGCATTACCTGCCAGAATATGCTGGAAACTTAGATATCATGACCAGTGCGGCATTGGCAACTGGAGAGCGACTGATAGAACTAATATAGTTGTCCATATAAATGAAAAATTCTGTTAATGTCCAATACGCTTTAAATAAAAAATCGACTTTGAATTTCCGAATGCAAAGACCTCTAACATGAATAACATATACATCCAAGACGTGACACTTCGTGATGGCATGCATCCCATAAGGCATCAATATACTAAAGACCAAATTAAGGATATCGCTATCGCCCTAGATAAAGCCAAAGTAGATGCGATAGAGATTGCACATGGTGATGGCCTCACTGGTGGTAGCTTCAATTATGGTTTTGGTGCTCATACCGATTGGGAATGGCTGGAAGGCATAGCTAAGCAGCTCACGCATGCAAAGTTAACGACGCTACTCATTCCTGGTATCGGTACGATTGCAGATCTAAAAAGAGCTCGTGACCTAGGGGTAGAGTCCGTACGTGTTGCAACCCACTCTACTGAAGCAGACATCTCGGCTCAGCATATAGAAGCAGCCCTAAAGATGGATATGGATGTCGCTGGTTTCCTGATGATGGCACATATGAATGACCCGATAGGCCTAGCACAACAGGCGAAGCTTATGGAGGATTATGGTGCCCACTGTGTGTATGTGACAGACTCGGCCGGTGCGCTGCTTATGGATGGTGTGAGAGACAGAATCAGAGCATTCCAGGATATACTGAAACCCGAAACGGAGATAGGCATACACTGCCATCACAACCTGTCTCTAGGCGTGGCCAACACAATTGTAGCCATGGAAGAAGGGGCGACCAGACTAGATGCTTCGCTCGCAGGCATGGGCGCAGGCGCAGGCAATTGCCCTCTAGAAGTACTGATAGCTTATCTAAATAAAATGGGAACTGAGCACAATTCTGATCTATTCCAATTAATGGATATTGCTGATGAGGTAATACGCCCCCTACAGACCAGACCAGTACAGGTGGATAGAGAAACACTTTCTCTAGGATACTCCGGCGTCTACTCCAGCTTTCTATTACATGCAGAAAGAGCAGCAAAAAAATACAAACTAGATACTCGAACGATTCTGAATGAGCTAGGCAACAGAAGAATGGTCGGTGGCCAGGAGGATATGATTATCGATGTGGCTCTAGATATTCTAAAAAAGAAAGAAGCTAACATGCCTGATGCAATTTGATGCGAACACTTGAGTTTATACCGAAACAATGAAACAGATCTACAATTATATTAATGGTGAATTGGTTGCACCGAGTTCTGGAAAGTACCTCGACCTATTCGACCCTTCCAAGGGTGAGGTCTATGCTCAAGTCCCAGACTCAAATCTAAAAGATGTAGACCAAGCCGTACAAGCAGCCAAAACGGCCTCCGCAGAATGGGCCGCGACTTCTATTACTGAACGAAGTAAAATAATGACTCGCATCGCAGACGCGATAGATATAAATATCGAGCGACTCGCTGAGGCAGAATCCTTAGACAATGGCAAACCGGTCTGGCTCGCAAAACAAGTGGACATCCCTAGAGCATCTGCTAATATGCGTTTCTTTGCCCAAGCCATTACACAATTCTCTACTCAGGCACATGAAATGACTGACTCGATTAATTATACACTTAGAGAACCACTCGGCGTTGTCGGCACAATCTCACCTTGGAATTTACCCTTGTATTTATTCACTTGGAAAGTCGCCCCAGCACTCGCAGCAGGAAACTGTGTCATCGCTAAGCCATCTGAAGTCACTCCTATGACAGCCTTCTTATTATCAGAGCTATGTATCGAAGCAGGCTTACCGAAAGGGGTGTTCAATATCGTCCATGGCGATGGGCC
>CALEAC010000119.1 GCA_937944095.1 uncultured Saprospiraceae bacterium | reverse complement strand
TATTTCTTTAGTTTCATCTGATATTTTGTATGCAGCTTCTCCAATAATCTCAAGATTTTTGAATACAGCATCTTGAATCATTTCGTTTTTTTCGAACCCATCAAAATCTACATCCTTCGTATACCTGTCAATTTTTTCTATAGCGTTTTTTATATGCTGTAATCGTTCTTTGTCCTCTTTATTTTTCATAGATGAGTACTTTTTCATCGTTTACAATTTCTTCAATGTTTTTACTCAAAGTACCATGCTGGACCACATCAATATTTCTTTCTAATAGATCTTCAAGTTCATAAGTAATACCGATATAATCGAGCAAATCAATTTTAGCTGATTTCTTAAATTGAATTAGTAGATCAATATCGCTGTCAAATTTTGCTTCGTCTCTTGCGAATGAACCGAACAACCAAGCTTTTTGAATTGGACTATTTTCTAAGTATGATTTTAGCTTTTCTATTAATTGAGTCCTTTTATTATTTGCCCTTGTGCCCTTATTCTCAAGTCTCAATCTTTTCTTTGTAATTTCAATTGCTTCAAAAGCGTAATCAAATTCCTTTATTTCTTGATATATTTTTTCGCTCAAATATCTTGTTTGAAGTACCCTGTATTCTTCATTATAGAGTTTTGCAAGTGGTTTAATTATGTATTGTGGGGCAAGTTTATCATTCCTTTCTATTTTTGATAGAGTTGACTGATCAATATTAATTTCAGAACCTACTATTCTAAGGGACAGGTTGTTCTTTTGCCTCAATCTACGAATGTATTCACCAAAGGATTCGGACTTCATTTTTGGAAATATTTGGTTTAGAAATATTATTCTAAATATATGCTATTTGTTACCAATACCCAAGCGGCAATAATCTAAATATTGCTTTCTTATTTTTTAGACATTTAGCAGTTTTATTGCCCGCATTGCATCTAATAAGCATATAACGAACTAGAATAACAAACGCTATGATGACTCGTAGTTTAACTAATATTGTGTCATTTGGTCTAACCAGTAGGCAGCTGGAATGGAGAACACTTGACTTAGTTTCACCATACCGTTGAATCGACATAACAAGAAAAGTTAAAACAAGAATATTACTAGAAAAACATACCGCTTAGATCTTACTTTTTCAGTTCAGACCATCCAAAAGCTTTCCTCATCTTATGATAGATATCCGTGTTCTCATAGAGGCCGGAGAAGGCCTTTGATCCAGGGCCAAAAGCAAAGAGAGGGACAAAATCTCCAGTGTGATGCGTTGAGGTAAAAGTCGTGATCAGTTCATCCATCGTCGATCCATGCTGAATCGTATAGCCGCCAGTCTCATGATCTGCAGTCACGATAACCAGTGTCTCTCCATCGGATTCAGCCCAGTCTAAAACCTTACCTATCACTCTATTGAATTCTTTAAATTCGGAAATGATATAATCAGAATTATTAGCATGTCCACCCCAGTCAATCTGTGAGCTCTCGATCATTAGAAAGAAACCAGCCTCTTTGTTCTTAGCACTGAGGAAATTAACGGCAGCCATGGATACGGGTTCCAGATAATCTCTACCCTGGTAGGCCGGTAAGGGGTCATCGTCAGCAGTGAGATAGGCAAATTTGTCAGCAGACTCTAGGGACATATGGAGTTCCGAAAACTCGGTTAGATAGTCAGACACTGTATAGCCTTTAGCTCGTAGCTCTTGCAGTAAGTCTCTGTCATCTTTCTCTCTTCTGTCAAAGTATTTCTTGCCACCTCCTGCAAAGAAGTCAATCTCTGTGTTGAGAAAATCCTCGGCGATGTCCTCGTATTTTTTTCTATTTTTATTATGGGCAATAAAGCTAGCCGGCGTTGCATGGACTATTGTCGACGTGGCGACTAAGCCTGTCGCAGCGCCCTTCATCTCCGCTTCTTCTAGTATGGATCGTACAGGTAATGAGTCGAGACCCACACCGATTGCACGATTATAAGTCTTGACCCCACAGGCGATGGCTGTTGCCGACGCTGCGGAATCTGTAATGAGTTCTGCACCGGAGTGGGGCTTCTGGATTCCGACAATCGGAAACCGCTCTAGATTAGACGTATTGCCATTAGCATAAGTCCCAGCAGATATCTGACCCATGCCCATACCATCTCCTATGAGTAGGATGATATTCTTAGGCGTAGAATTGATCTTCTCTGCGATAGCATGGATGTTCTCAGCTGGTAGACTAGGTGCTTCTACTGTCTTAGTCGTATTGCAACCAGTACATAATAGGTAAAAGCTGATTAATGAAAGGGTATAGTTTCTTATGGACATAGTGTGTGGTCTAGCTCAGTGAGTTAATATATACTTTTTCCCCGGTAAGGATTTAAGAATCCCCTTGAATTCAAGATTTAATAATAAGCTGGTTAGATCTGCTAGGGGTACTTTGGACTTATAGAATAGGGTGTCCAGATGGATATTGGGATTGGTTTTGACGAGATCATAGACTTGTTGTTCGTTAGGTTCTAGATCCAGCGCAAGCGTCATCTGTCGAGGTGCTGCCTCACTATCCCAGCGATTGATATAGGCGATATCAGCTGCAGAGGTACAGAGATGGGCCTTATGTGTTTTGATTAAGTGATTGCAGCCGACTGAGAATTCATCGGAGATGCGACCTGGTACAGCGAAGACATCCTTACTGTATTCGTTAGCGAATTCTGCAGTGATCATAGAACCTCCTTTTACCGCAGATTCGATGACGATAACAGCATCAGCAAGGCCAGCAATAACCCGATTGCGTCGAGGAAAATTTTCTCGATCAGGCCCAGTCCCAAGAGGATATTCTGAGATGAGCCCGCCCTTATCCATCATCTTAGTGGCGAGTTTTCGATTGGCTGCTGGGTATAATTGGTCTATCCCGTGTCCGAGAACACCGACAGTAGGTGACCCTAGCTCCACCGCTTTCCGATGCGCGCAAGTATCCACACCATAAGCCAAACCACTAAGGATGAGACAATCATAAGCTGACAGCTCTTCGACTAATCTCTCACATTGTAGCGTGCCATATTCTGTAATCTTACGAGTGCCTACGATAGAGACAATCCGATGATGATTGAGGTCTATCTGTCCTCGAGTATAGAGGAGCAGTGGAGCATCATGATAGGCACGTAACCTTTGCGGATATGTTTCGTCCAGATAGAACGCGACCTTAATATCCTTTTTGGACAGCTTATCGACTTCTTTGGCGGCGAGCTCTAGTGCATTGTTTTCTAGGATGTCTTTGGCGCGCTTTTCTCCTATGCCGGGTACCTTGGTCAGTGTTCTCATGTTAGACTCGAAGACCTGCTTGATGCCGCCACAATATGAAATGAGGTTCTTGGCATGGACTGCACCTATATTCGGAATGAAGTTAAATGCAAGTTTGTATAGTAAGTCTGGCTGCGAATTCATTACTGGAATACTTTAGCTTTTTCCGGTTGACCGAGTCCGGTATAGGCGGTTCTCATGCCTCGTCTGAAATCAGGATTGTTAGGTGCAAGTTGTAGTCCCAAATGCAAATATCTGATGGCCATTCTGTAGTCTTTGTTTTGATTTATGAGGATATCTACTCCTACTTTTTTATAGAATGTGACTAAGCGATGCTTGGGTACACGATCATGGAGGTATTCGAGATAAGTGGCGACATAGGGAACATCTGGTCTTAGGGATATGATTTCTCTGAATCGTCTCAGTAGGAGTTCGAGATCCTTGTGATGGTTATATCGTTCGGCTGAGACACCAGCCTTGATAGAATTACCATTATAATAGTGAGGATGTATCTCCACTGATCTCAATGCATAGGGTTCTGCCTGGTTTAGTAAAGTGATCTTCTCATTTCTATCCTTACTTGCCTGATATTTGTTGAATAACGCTGTTGCCATAAAACAATTAGCTCGCGCACTATTCTGAGAAACTTTGATTGCGGCACTGTTCAGAGATAAGGGGTCCTTCCATGCAGGTATCCGATTCCAGCTCAATAAGGTGAATCCAATCGTAATGACACCAAGTAAGATGTATCCAGGCTTGATTTTTAAGTTAGACCGATTCAGATATCTTACTAGGCTTGCTAAGATAATACAGATGCCCATAGAGGCTGAGAAGGCAAATCTCTCATTCATAAAGGTGCCTATGCTGATGACTATATTGGATACGATAGACAAAGCGGCAAAGTAGAATCCTATACCGAAACTGATTGATTTGTCTTTCTTCCAGAAGTAGAAAAATGCAAAAACCAAGCTTAAGTTAAGCACAAGGGAGAGCCAAACTTGCCAATCACCTAAGTTCATTATCGGTATGTGATAGGGGTAATAATCATGTGTCAATGGGTACGGGAAAACACTTAGTTTAAGATACATCAGTAGGGTATAGAAGATAGTTGAATATTTCTCTATCCCATTCATGCCAGCAAAGGCATTATTCATGATGTCATCAGATGGGGCGCTATCGATGAGAAAACCTATAACCTGGAGCCTGACCAGTAAGTATGTAATCGATAAGGCAAGTAACGTCATGACGATAGGCAGTAATTTACTACTTCTCCTTTCCCTAAATAAGAGGATACCTAGTGGTATAATTGCAAGAAAGGTTAAGGTGTTCTCTTTGGCTAATAAGCCTAGTAGATAGCAAACTGACATCGCTAAGAGAGCAAGCAAGTTACGTGTATCATTATATCGTAATGCAAATAGCATAGTGCTCATGCCTAGCAATAGTGAGAGTATTTCGTCCCGGCCTTTGATATTGGCAACAGCTTCGACATGCAATGGATGCAACAGGAAAATGAGACAGGTGACAAAGGCCAGACTATTAAGTGCTTGCTTAATCGGCCACGTTTCACGGAATAAAGTTAATAATGCCAAGAAGGCGAGATAACAAGCCAATGCATATAACAGGGCATTTATCAAATGGGAAATGCCGGGCCTAGGACCGAAAATTTGATGTTCTAGATTGAAAGTGATGAGAGATAAGGGTCTGTATCGGGACCCCTGGACTAGATTCTTTTGTTCCCCAAAGTAACCTGAAAAAGATTCGGTGGTCAGAATCTGTTTGATACCAGTTAAGCCGTTCTTAGTGAATTTGTTTTCACTGGCGACCATGATATCATCCAGAACATAGCCGTAGTCTATGGTACGGAAATAGAGGATGAGGCTGAGTAGAACACAGATCAATAGAACAGACCATGTTTGGGTATTCCCCATGGTAGTATTGGGACTTATTTGCTTAGTCTTACTTTCTATTATCGGGTTCTTTTTCTTTTTCTTATTTGCCAAAGTGATTTAGTCTAGAACTTGAAAATACCTACTTTTCGTCAGTGATCCATGATATTCTATGGCAATCATATATCAGAATTTTACATATTATGGAAATCTTGATATAAGTTTGGAGCATCATAGAAGTTAGATTGAAAGCACGAGCATATAAAACATTAAGTGTTGTTGTCATTAGCCTGGTGTTGCATCTAGGCCTAACAGCCCAGCTAAACATCAAGGTAGGTTATAGCTTAGGTTATGCGCTGGCACCAACTAACGATCAGATAATTTCGACCTATAATGTTAATAATACGAATGATCCCTTATTCGATGACTATATAGAGATGGATCGATTAGGCCTCATGAATGGTATCACACTAGGGTTTCGCTATACAACTGATGTAGGCGCCATAGAGCTAGGGTGGGAGCAATTAGGTAAGACGCGAAGTTCTACTGGTTTCTCCGTACCTCTGCCGCCACAGCAACCGACAGCCTATCCTTATGAGGTCAGCTATTCCGCCAATATGTTTATGCTAACTTACGAGAATAGATTTGGTATCTATGGGGTCGGATCCACTATAGGTTATAATTATTTGACCATCAAAGCCCCAGCACGTAATGCTGACGAAAATGCAACGATAGAGAAAGGTAATCAGCTCTTCGCTCGATTCCATGTTTCTCTGAACATTACAGGCAACACAGCTGTCGCTATTGCACTAAAACCCTTCTTCCAGTTGCCACTGAGTAGCATTTCCCTGCAGAAATTTGCAGATCACTTATCTGTAGAATCAACTAATATAGATGAGTCTTTCAGATATATCGGTCTATCGTTGGTCTTCTACAATGGACCACAAAAATAGCGGCTTACCCTATAGCCTTGGCGATAAGGTCCGCTTGTTGCTTATCATGTATTTTCTTAAATCCAGTTGCAGGACTAGCAGATGCTGCTCTAGAAATCAGATTGATGTCTGTATGTCTCCAGTACCGCATCAGAAAATCCCACGATCCCATATTAGCTGATTCCTCTTGGACCCAGAACTTTTCTGCATTGTCATACTTAGCGAGGACTTCATTAATCTGGTCTTCTGGAAATGGGTATAGTTGCTCTAATCTGACGATGGCTATATCCTTTCTTTTCTGTGCTTCTCGTGCTGCTAAGAGGTCATAGTAGATTTTTCCTGAGCAGAGCAATAAGCGTCTGACATCTTTTGTAGGTGCCGTGTCTGAAATAACTTCTTGGAATGAATTGCCTTTTTCGAATTCAGAAATATCTGACACAGCAAGTGGGTGTCTCAGCATAGATTTAGGAGACATAACAATTAGTGGCTTTCTGACATCTCTTGCCAGTTGTCTTCTGAGGCAATGGAATAGATTGGCAGGTGTGGTCATATTCACAACTGCAAAATTATTGTCGGCTGTCATCTGTAAGAATCGCTCCAGTCTTGCGCTAGAGTGCTCTGGACCCTGGCCTTCGTTACCATGAGGTAATAGCATCACAAGTGGACTACTGCGCTGCCACTTGCTCTCGGCAGCACTGATGAACTGATCGACCATGGACTGTGCGCCATTGTAGAAATCACCAAATTGCCCTTCCCAGAGTACAAGGGTATGTGGGTTTGCTAACGAATAGCCATACTCAAATCCTAAAACGGCGAATTCTGAAAGTAGGCTATTATATATCCTGAATTGACCTTGGTTTTCAGTGATGCCATGTAGGCGATTGTATTCTTTTTCGTTTTCGATATCATTGAAGATGGCATGTCGATGTGAGAAAGTGCCTCTCTTGACATCTTGCCCACTCATCCTGACATCCTTACCTTCCATCAGAATACTGCCATAGGCCAACAGCTCAGCTAAGGCCCAGTCTAGTTTCTTACTATCGAGTAGCTTATTCGTATTCTTCAGTAATCTAGCGACTTTGGATAAGGTCTTGACGCCTTCAGGTGGCTGGGATAGATGGTTAAGAATTTTCTTGATGTGCGTCTTAGGAATACCGGTATCAGGAGATATTGCAACATCTTTAGTGTCAAAGGTGAGCTTCATCTTACTCCAAGCTTCTTCAGGTTGCTGGGATTTGTATGGCAATGGTTTTTCTTTGACCATATTAAGCCTATCCTGAAGGTGCGCCCAGAAGTCTTTTTCTAGAGAGTTGCCCAAATCTGCATCGACATCCCCCCTCTCAATTAGTTTCTTGACATAGATTTCTCTAGGGTTAGGATGATTATTGATAATGTCATACATCTTAGGCTGAGTAAACTTAGGATCATCCCCTTCGTTATGCCCGTGACGTCTATAACACACCATATCGATAAAGACATCGTTATTGAATTTCTGTCTGTATTCTGTAGCCAGCTTAACGGCAAAGACCATCGCTTCGGGGTCATCCCCATTGACATGAAAAACAGGCGCTTGGACCAGACTCGCAGAAGCGGTGCAGTAAGTAGACGATCGCGCATCGTCGAAATCTGTCGTGAAACCAATCTGATTGTTGATCACTAAATGTATCGTACCACCTGTATAATAACCCTCTAACTGACTCATCTGGACCGTCTCGTAGACAACGCCTTGTCCCGCGATGGCTGCATCGCCATGAATCAGGATAGGCAGTATCTTATCATAATCACTGCCATAAAGAATGTCAGCTTTCGCTCTTGCAAAACCCTCTACGACAGGGTTGACTGCTTCGAGGTGTGATGGATTAGGTGATAATTTTAGATTGACGACGTTATTATTGCCTGCCTTGACCTGTGAGGCAAATCCCAAGTGGTATTTGACATCTCCATCACCAAAGCTTTGGTCAGGTAGGGCAGTTCCTTCGAATTCTGAGAAGATCTCGTCGTAAGTCTTGCCCATAATGTTAGCTAGGACATTCAGTCGACCTCTGTGCGCCATGCCGATGACAACCTCTTCCACCTTATCATTTGCTCCTGTCGATATAATCGCATCTAAGGCAGCTATGGCTGTCTCGCCACCTTCTAGGGAGAATCTCTTCTGGCCGATATACTTAGTGTGTAAGAATTTCTCGAACATCGCTGCACCATTAAGTTTTTCTAGGATGCGCTTCTTTTCATCGATATTGAGACCATAAGAACCACCTAGGTCCATGTTTTCGATTCTTTCTCTCAGCCATACTCTCTTCTCGCGATTCTCTATATAGGCATATTCGAAACCTATATTGCCAGCATAGATTTTTTGGCATTTGTCGATGATTTGACTGAGCTTTCCATTAGGTAAGCCTATCTCTGCGCCTGCTTCGAAGTTGGTGTCTAAATCAGCCTCAGTCAGGTTATAGTCTCCTAGATCGAGATGCGCTTGTCTATCTCTTCTCGATCTAATCGGATTAGTCGTAGATAGTAGATGACCTCTACGTCTAAAACCACTGATGATAGAGTATGCAGCGAACTCTTTATTAGCGAGTAGGGCACCGTCTGTTCTGCTCAGTGGAGCACTGCTAGCTGCGTGGCCATTACTAGAATGTCCATTGTCTGACCCAAATTCAAACCCTTCAAAAAAAACGCGCCAGCCTTCTTCCACAGAATCAGGATCATTAGTGAATTTGGCATACATATCATCTATGAAGCCTGGATGCGCATTGAATACGTAGGAATAATCCTTCATGAGTCTAGAATTCTTAACTTTTGAAATAAAATATTGTCTGTTGGATCAGGATGGTGTGGTAAATTTATGGGTATTCAGCTTTTATTCATACCAAAATTGCTTTTTAGAGGTCGAATTAGTTAAAAATCAGTGCAGGGAATGAAGAAATTGTACTACTTTTGCAATTCTAAATAAAAACCAGAGCATGGCTCAACACGCTTCATCCAAGAAAAGAATCAGACAAGACGCCAAGAAAAGGCTTCAAAACAGGTATTATAAGAAAACGGCTAGGACTGCTATAGCTAAGCTAAGAGAAATGACAGACGCGAAGGAAGCGGGTTCATTCTTGCCTAAGGTTGTGAGTATGATAGATAGACTGGCTAAGAATAATAACTGGCATAAGAACAAATCAGCTAACCTTAAAAGTAAATTGACCAAATTTGTCAATCAAATAGGGTAGACAATATCAAAAATATACATGAAGGCCTTTCTGTTAATTCAGAGAGGCTTTTTTTTATTGGGTTACTAATTGCTTAGCTAATAGGCAACCCACCATTTCCATTCTTGCCCTCTAATTCCCTAAAGGGAGAACTTCAGCCCGCGCCAAGGATGCCCCACTAGGGGATTATGGGGTGAGCAGAGCATTATCAGAACTTCTAGGTAAGATTAATGATACTCAGATACTTTATAAAAGTAAAAGCCTTTCTGATTTCCAGGGAGGCTTTTCTAATTGTAAATACTAGTAGCTACACCAGACCAATCGGTATTTGGTCAGCTATTGGTATCATTACAATCGTATAAATTATAAGTAACCGTTGTGCGAATTACTTGGCAGGGTCTTCTTTAGGCAACTCATAGTCAGGTACTTTCTTTCCGAAAACCTTGAAGTATCTTCTAGGATTGAGTCTTATATCCTGTAGTAATAAGTCCATATTCT
>CALEAC010000118.1 GCA_937944095.1 uncultured Saprospiraceae bacterium | reverse complement strand
GCAAAAGTACTCTCTGCGATCAGAAATAGACGAGCTGAGGTCCATATAGGTGGTTTCAAGGAGGTCACAATGGCAGGATTACTCCATCGATTAGCACCAGGGCTATTGCGCAGAATCATTGCAAGAACTAAGGTTACCTAGACATTTTGGCCTGATTCCAGCAGAAAATGGGACATTCCCGAAAAAATCATAAATCTTGACAGAATAACCAGCTAAAAACGCGATCTTCAGACCTTTTTTGGAGTCTTCCAGATTGATCTAAAATTTTATGAATCATGGACATATTCGACAGAATCGCTAACGACAAAGGTCCTCTAGGGCGTTACTCTGAAGTAGCTGAAGGCTACTACATATTCCCTAAACTGGAAGGTGAGCTCAGTAATAGAATGAAATTCAAAGGCCAAGAGTGCATCGTTTGGTCTGTTAATAACTACTTAGGCCTAGCAAATCATCCTGAGGTAAGAAAAGCAGATACAGATGGCACTGCTGATTGGGGTCTGGCCTATCCGATGGGTAGCCGGATGATGTCTGGTAATACAGAGATGCATGACGAACTGGAAAGAGAACTCGCAGAATTCGAAAACAAGGAAGCTGCAGTACTTGTGAATTTCGGTTACCAAGGTATCATGTCAGCAATAGATTGCCTTCTTACAAGAAGAGATGTCGTCGTCTATGATGCTGGCTGTCACGCCTGTATCGTCGATGGTGTCAGAATGCATTCAGGAAAGCGTTTTGTATTCCAACATAATGATATCGCTAGTTGCGAAAAGCAATTGCAGACTGCAGTTAAGGTCGCGGAGGAAAATGGCGGAGGTGTTCTTGTCATATCTGAAGGTGTCTTCGGGATGCGAGGGGATCAGGGCAAACTGAGGGAAATCGTTGCCCTAAAGGAAAAATATAGTTTCAGGTTAATGGTCGATGATGCACATGGTTTCGGCACACTAGGGAAGACTGGTGCAGGGGCAGGTGAAGAGCAAGGTATCCAAGACGAAATCGATGTCTACTTTGCGACTTTTGCAAAGTCCATGGGCTCAGTAGGTGCTTTCTTAGCCGGTGACAAGGATATGGTGCAGTTCCTAAAATACAACATGCGTTCACAGATATTTGCAAAGTCACTCATGATGCCTGTTGTCCAGAGTGCACTCGTCAGACTACGAATGCTTAAGACGATGCCAGAACTCAAAGATAAGCTCTGGTCTAATGTCAATAAATTACAATCCGGCCTCAAGGCAGCAGGTTTCGATATAGGCAACACTAATTCGTGTGTCACACCTGTCTATATGAAAGGCAGTGTCGAAGAGGCAATGAAGTTGGTCTATGACCTCAGAGAAAATCATAGAATTTTCTGCTCCATCGTGGTCTATCCAGTCATCCCTAAAGGCATGATTCTACTCAGACTTATTCCAACTTCAGTACATACAGATCAGGACATAGCTGAAACCATAGAAGCATTCAAAGCCATCTTGGTTAAGCTAGAAAATAATGCTTACAAAACAGAAGCAGTCGCCTAGATGAGTCGACCTCCACTGACGGAATCCATAATAAGTGGCATCCAACAGATTGGCATAGGTAACACCGATGTCTACGAGACTTGGAAGTGGTACCGCCAGAATCTAGGGATGGATATTCCTGTATTTGATGAGGCAGCAGAGGCGGCACTGATGCTACCTTACACAGGTGGAAAGCCCAGAAGTAGACATGCTATCTTAGCCCTCAATCATCTAGGTGGTGGTGGTGCAGAAATCTGGCAGTACACCTCTAGAATCGGACAGAAGCCAGACTTCCAAGTACAACTCGGTGATCTCGGCATCTACGTCGCAAAATTCAAGACCAACGATATCCAAGCAGCGCATTCGCAACTATCAGTCAATAATAAGACAACTGAGATTCATAATTCACCAGAAGGTAAACCCCATTTTTTTCTATGGGACCAGGATGGTAACGTTATAGAGTTATGCGAATCTGGTTCTTGGTTTAGGAAAAAAAAGGCTGCAATAGGTGGCGTCTATGGCGCGACAATTGGTGTATCAGATATGGAACGGGCCATCCACTTCTATCATGGCCTACTAGGTTATGACCAAGTCGTCTATGACAAGCAAGGTCATTTTACCGACCTCGAAGACCTCTCCACTAATGCCAAGTACCGACGTGTATTACTCAGACACACTGCACCCAGAGTCGGACCATTCTCGCGCATGTTTGGAGATAGTGAGATAGAACTCATCCAGAGCTTAGACCGAGCGCCTAAGAAAATATTCGATAATAGAATGTGGGGTGACACAGGGTTCATCCATCTGTGTTTCGATATCCAAGGTATGGATGCACTCAGAGGAAAATGCCTTGCTCTTAACTGCCCATTTACAGTCGACAGTGGTGATTTCGATATGGGAGAAGCTGCTGGTCAATTCGCCTATGTAGAAGACCCAGACGGCACACTCATAGAATTCGTAGAGACACAAAAAGTGCCGATACTCAAGAAGTTCGGTTGGTATCTAGATCTAACTAAAAGAAACCCACATAAAGCACTGCCTAGTTGGATGCTCAAAGCAATGGCCCTGAATAGGGTCAAAGATTAGCTTTCCACCTCTCCTCTCAAATATTCGCTGGCAGTATCCCCTATTGTATTGAATAGATAGATACTAAAGTAGATCATAAGTCCCGGGAACAATACCAACCACCACGAATTAATATCACTTCTAGATTGACTCAGTAAGGAGCCCCAACTGACCTGCTCCACTGGCAAGCCGATTCCTAGAAAAGACAAAGTGGATTCTGTTAGGATTGCTGACGAAAACCCAAATGCACAGACAACTAATACAGGAGATATCGCCATAGGCAAGACCTGCTCGATAAATATTTTCCTATTAGATAGACCAATCATTTTTGCAGCTTGGATAAAGTTTTGTTCCTTGATTTTAAGAATCTCAGCTCGAATATATCTTGTGACTGTAGGCCACCTAACGATGGCTATGATAATGATAACACTCCAATAACCAGGCTTGGCTATAAGCACAAGCAAAACCAATATGATGAAGATAATCGGCATAGACCGAAAAAGCTCTATCAATCTCATAACCATTATATCGAGAGGAATAGTTATACCTAATTTATTAGTCTCTACAGTTGAAAAAAAAGTAACACCTATTAACCAAAGTGGCATGAGGCTGAGTAACAGCAGCCAACGAATAGGACTAACCATATAGGAAAAATAGAATAGGAACAAACAAGTGCAGCTTATCAATAACAAAAAGCCGAGCCAACTTATGCGAATAGAATCGTCACCTAAAAAACCACTCAGGTACCCAAAGAGCAATCCTATTATTACAGAGAGCAGCATAGAGAAGAAACCTATTCCAACTGCAACTTGTGCCCCCTCGATTACTCCTGCGAGTACATCACGACCCAGCTTATCAGTTCCTAACCAATGTCTATAGTAGACCGATGCGACCTGTTGCTTTCCGAGAGGGCTAACACCACGATTATTCTTATCGATGGAATTATACCTATATGGAATAGGTGGCGCTATGCCCCTGTTGCAGTACTCACAAGAAACAAAAAAAGAGACACCACTATCTAGACATATCAAATACTTATCATGAGCCAAAAACTCACTCAATATGCCTACTAGCAGGAAGGTCATCAGACTGATAAGCTGCCAGGGCTTGAGACCGTATTTCCGAAGTCCCCTGATCATCTACTCGTATCTGATTCTAGGATCCACTAATGCATACAAGAAGTCACCCAGCAAATAAGCAATAATCGTTACTAAGCTAATGGTCATAACAATGCAAAAAACAATATTCCAATCTGCTAGTCCAAGCGAGTCATACAACAGACGGCCAACACCCGGTACATTAAAAATGAGTTCTATAACCACAGACCCACCAAGTGCTCGTGGAAAAGAACCAACCATTAGAGTAATCAGAGGTAACATCGCATTAGGAACAATATGTTTTCTCAAAACTTCATCATCAGACAAGCCCTTTGCATAGGCAGTCATTACATAAGTAGCTTGTCTCTCATCCAAAATACTTCGTCTAAATAATCTGGCTATATAAGCGACATATACAATACTGATACAAATAATCGGCAACAGGAGTCTATGGTAATTCATCCATATCTGGCTAGTTGTACTACTACCCGGATAGATGTCTATACCGACACTAGGAAAAATATTAGTCCACGCTCCATGGTCATTAGTTGTGAAGTAGACCACTAGTAAACTTGCTAACCAGAACATCGGGATAGAATAAATCAGATAGAAGAAATGATTCAGCACACGTTCCTTTTTGCCCTTAGGATTTCTCCCGAGAACATAACCGACAATAAGTCCTAGAGTGTAGGTAATCAAAATTGCAGGTAAGGTAATAGCTAGAGTCCATAGCATCGCTGTGCTAACTTGACTAAGGGCTGTCTTACCAGAAATAAATGAACGCCCGAATTGCCCCTGAAGGGTAGATGATAGCCATTGATGATATTGGTTATCTAGTCCATGCCAACGAATGGATGGAACAAAATAGGTGCTTTTATTTTCATCTAATTCAGCTACAACCTGCTGTAATTCGAGATCAGAAATAACTGATAGCTGATTGATGATAGCTGAGTTATAAAACGTCTGTATGAGCTCAGCATTCTCCTCCCCAATACGAAGTCGAGATAAGCAGTGAATAAGTGGGTCTATCTGATCGAAATTGTATCCTTGGGTTATTAAGGCTTTGATTAATTTCTTATCCTGCCAGTTAGAAATTGCGTTGAGATTAGAGGGGTAGTTGTCTGGCAAGACGCTGAAGTAAAAGTTAGGTAGGTCTAGACCCATTTCTAAGTATGTCGAGCTATATAGTGCCTCACTATTCACCTCACGACCATCCCATATATCTGTTGCGCTAAATCGTAACTGAGACAATACTGGGTCCTGAGGGACTATCTTGCTGAGTAGAAATACCACTATACTGACCACGAGTAGCGTAGGAAAAATCAGCAGTAACCTTCTAATTAGATAATACCTCACAACATACAACTTAGCTCAAAGTTACCTTTTAAGTATCAGAGGGCGATAGCATAGAAGAATTAGGAAAAAGTATTAGCCATATAGCCAGGTCTCTTCGGCGTTGTCAGTGCTTTGTATCGCTTATTGATTATAATCTTGTTCATCGGGCAGTATAGAAATAGTACTGGTTGATCTTCATACATC
>CALEAC010000117.1 GCA_937944095.1 uncultured Saprospiraceae bacterium | reverse complement strand
TTTTGATGTAGAGAAGGTCTTTGTTATCCATAATGGTGTGGCTGTGAGGCAGAAAGAAGAAGCCATACCTATTGATAATGAGTATACGCAGCTCATAGCAGCATTAAGGCAGGATAATAAGAAGATACTTGTCAGCATCGGACGTACAGTCGCACGTAAGGGCTTTCATTGGTTTGCCGAAGACGTCTTGCCAGCGTTAGATGATGATACTGTATTTGTATTGATAGGTCCATATCCAGAATATGGTAAGACCAAGGAATGGTTTATCACCAAATCACCTCGTTGGTTCCGAGATCAATTGGTTCTTTTTTTTGGATTAAGTACACAACACCTCAAGCTCAGAAAATTAGGCGCTGCGTCTGATCGCTTTTCTTGGTTGACCGAAGTAGATAATGTCACTAAGGACCACATACTTAATAAGTCCGATCTTTTCGTCATGCCTAATATCAAAGTAACTGGTGACATGGAGGGTTTCGGCTTAGTCGCTCTAGAAGCCAACCTCCAAGGCACTTACGTCCTTGCTGCAGACCTCGAAGGCATAAGAGATGCCGTAACTGATGGTCAGAATGGTCGACTGATAGGATCTGGTAGAGCCGACTTGTGGGTCAGTGAGATAAAGCAATTATTAGAATCTAGTACTGACGTAGAGACCTTAGTCGAGCCTATAAGAACACATCTGGAGCTTAATTTTCCTTGGGAAAAGATGGTTGATAATTATGCTAAGGTGTTCCAGAAAATTATTGATAAATCGAAAGCTACCGAACTGCGACCGCCAGTAGAAGCTCACTTAAATTAATCTAGTCATGAAGAACAATCTTAAAATTGCTTTCTTTTCAGATATGCTGGTCAGAGATTATGACGGGTGTATGCGGACTATCTTTCATCTGCTGGATCGTATTCCAGCCGATGTGGAAGTCAGATGTTTCAGTGGGTCAGCTAATAGTGGGGTAGAGTTAGCCACTTTCCAAGTCCCAGACCTGACGATCCCATTCAATAATTCATACAAGATGGCCTTGCCTTATCTCAAACCAATGGCTATCAAAAAATTACTAGACGCGTATCAACCCGATATCATCCATGTATCTAATCCATCTTTCTTAGGACGTTATGCAATTAACTATGCTAAGAAGAGAGGTATTCCAGTAACAACAATTTTTCATACGAACTACGTCTCCTATGTAGATTACTATCTGCGTGATGCCAAGGCCTTAATACCAATGGCCAAGAAGTTTGTAGAGTTTAACTTAAGAGGCTTCTACCAAGACTGCGACTTAGTACTCGTCCCGACACAGGCTATGTATGATGAACTAGAGCGAATAAGAATAGACGGCTACCGTATGAAAATCTGGCGACGTGGAATCGACAGAAGCATCTTCAATCCATCTAAGAGAAAAGTAGCAGTGCTCCATCAATTGACAGGAAATACAAAACCTAACCTTCTGTTTGCAAGTCGCTTGGTATGGGAAAAAAATCTAGAAACACTGATCCGAATTCAAAGAGAGAATGAAAAATTGGGCTTACCCTATAATCTCCTCATTGCTGGTCACGGTGTTGCTAAGGAAAAGTTACAAGAAGAATTACCATCTGCCTTCTTCCTAGGTAATTTGAATCAAGAACAGCTGGCCCAGTACTATGCGAGTGCTGACATCTTTGTGTTCCCATCAGTCTCCGAGACCTATGGTAATGTCGTCATAGAATCACTATCCTGTGGTACACCTTGCGTAATCGCAGATGCTGGTGGCTCGGGCACCCTAATAGACCAAGCGATCACTGGTTACAAAGTTTCACCTTATGATGAGCAAGCATACATGAGCAGGATTGCAAAGATTCTCGACCATGGAAGAGAGATGTTTTCTAACAGTTGTGTGGAGGCGACTAAGGACCTAGATTGGAATGCGTTAGCAAGTAAGTATTATGGCTTGTTAGATTCGCTTAGGAAGGAGAAGGGTAAGTTGAAAGCAGCTTAGTTTAGATAACAGATTGTCAGATAATAGATAACAGTGAAGAGTTAAAAGTTAAAAGTTAAGAATGAAGTTGTTACTTATAACTCATCACTCATCACGCATTATCTAATATCTAATATCTATTATCTGTTATCTCATATCTGTTATATAGTAATTACATTTTCACCAATATACCAGTCCCGATCACCTGTCCCATATCCGTTATCGTGTAGATATAAGCGCCACTCGTAAGTATACTCAGGTCAGTATAAGATAGATGACTCTTCAGTTGTCGTGTAAGCATAAGTCTGCCTTCCTGGTCATAGACTTGTAACTCAGCTCTGGCTGGCAGATAATCGTGCATAGCTATTCTGAGCTGATCGACGACGGGGTTCGGAAAGAGGGTGATATGTCGTGGGGTCGTGATATCCTCTAGGGCACTGACACCTAAGTATAAGCTATCACAAGTGGTGCTTTGAGAATTCTGATTACTGACTGTAAGGCAGACTACATAGACGCCATCTTCTGGGAAGCGATGTTCTGGAGAAGGCTCGGTACTTGTCATCCCATCGCCGAAGGTCCATGACCAGCTATCGGGCTCATAATAGGAAAGGTCTATGAATTCTAGACTGAGATGATCCATGCTATCTTGTTCGTATCGGAAGTGTGCAACAGGGTTATTATCGATACCTAGTGTGTCGCACGGACTGCCATCTATGGGGCCGAGACGAAGAGTGGGGAAATTAGGAATCGTGTTTCTGGTAAATGTAGGCAATACAATGGCATTCTGCTCTAAGTTGCAATCTACACCGAGCTCATCAGGTCTATGGATGACATGGAG
>CALEAC010000116.1 GCA_937944095.1 uncultured Saprospiraceae bacterium | reverse complement strand
CCCCATGCTCAATGATAAGGCCATAGCTAAAGCTAAGGTTATAAGCCTTGAGAAAAAAAGAACTGGAGGCCACTTCATCGAAGCCGATCATATGACAGTGAGTGGTGCTGTATCTAAGACACTTATTCTAGTAGCAATACTCGGTATAACGACTGTTTACAGTTACACTTTTCCGATGCAAATATTCATGCCCATAGGCGCACTAGGAGGTGCTGCTGTTTTCTTTTTCACTTCGATGAAGCCACATCTAGCACCTACAATGGCACCACTATATGCCATACTGAAGGGCCTCTTCGTCGGGACCTTATCGGTAGCATTTGCTGCTCAGTACGACAATATAATTTTTCATGCAGTCAGCTTAACCTTGGCAACTTTGTTGTCTATGTTGATTGTACATAAGACTGGAATTATACCAGTCACTAAGAAATTCAGAATGGCAGTGAGCATGGCGGTAGGCGCCATTATGATCGTCTATCTGATTAGTTGGATAGGGTCATTTGCGGGCTTTACAGTCCCTTATATACATGACTCTACACCACTTGGTATTGGAATTAGTGTCGTTATCATAGGTGTTGCAGCGCTGAATCTACTCTTGGATTTTGATAATTTCGAAAAAGGCGAGCAATCACAAGTTGCCAAACACTACGAATGGTTCTTCGGAATGGGACTGCTATTCACTATAGTCTGGCTCTATATCGAATTCCTGAGACTACTTAGTAAACTACAAACGGACTAAATTAAAAATCAAAAAGCTGGTATCTAGACAAAAGGATACCAGCTTTTTTCAGTTATAAGCTTACCCCTCCTTACCAACACCCCCATTTTTCCAATGCTGGAAATTCTACTTACGGATCTTTCCGAAAGATCAAGGGTGTTAGTCATTTTGGGGTGCATTATGTGCATCCTTTTTTTGTAAAGAAATAATAGCCTCAGTATCAAAGAAGAGGTAGCAATAGTTAATAGACAAACAGCATCCTTTGCCACAGTAGCAGAAGCAGAACAACTAGCTCTTGTAGCTAAGCCTCTTGTAAAGGAGCCCGTAGTAAAAGAATCTGTTAAAAAGCAGACCACCGTTAGGGTCTATTATGACTGTGGTAATTTCCTTATTATTCTATTACTGTGTATCCGCTACCTTACCAGTAGTTCAGAATGTCAATGAAAACTTTGTGTTTTAAGGGTTAATGGTTCATTTTTCCATCAGAATTAGAAAATCAATCAAATTTCGTTTGTCAGTTTTAAGCTACTGGTATGATTGAGGATACACAGTTTTCATTGTAAATTAAAGTAATACATAGTATAGCTTCATTGCGTATATTTGTGTTATCAATACCCCCCGGACCTCTCTACGATGTGCATTTTTTGGGGGTTTTCTGTATCTATACCTCTCATGGCCAAGACAGAATACACAAAGACACCAAAGACTTTCAGAAATCAAGTGGCTCTGCTCAAAGAAAGAAATCTTTCCATTTTAAATGAGGAAAGAGCTGAAAAAATCCTAACCTACATAAGTTACAACCGTCTCAGTAATTATTGGTTCCCTTTATTGGCAGAGCCCAAGAAAGACGAAATTTTCAAAGACGGCGCCACCTTTGATACTGCGTTTAAGTTGTATCAGTTTGATAGCGACTTCCGTACTATTACTTTTCAGGCTATCGAGCAAATTGAAATCGCTATAAGAACACAGATAATTTATCATTTCTCGATTAAATACAATTCAGGTTTCTGGTATGAGGATTCATCTGCGTTTAAGAATTATCAAGGCTACCTTAAGCTGCTAAATAAAATAGCAACCACTTCAGATGAGACTAAACAAGATTTCATAGTCAGATACAAGAAAAACTATAATCAGTTTATGCCTCCTTCATGGAAATCCTTTGAGCTCTTAACTTTCAATTCCTTACTAGGCATCTTAAAAAATACAGCTGACTTTAAAGACCTAATACCGATTGCCAAAAGTTTTGGCCTCCATCACAGTGTATTGATTTCTTGGGTAGAAACCTTTGTATATGTTAGGAACATATGTGCACACCATAGTAGGTTATGGAATAGGAAACTAACAATAAGTCCAGCCTGGATCAAATCTCCAAAGAAACCATGGATAGATAGATGGGAAAATGAAGAAAAAAACAAAGATACTAAGGACAAAGAACTTAAAGTCTATGCCGTCATCTGTGCAATAATATATTGTCTTGAATCTGTGAACCCATGCAGTAAATATGGTTATCAATTGATGGACCTATTCAGTAAATATGAGGTTGTGGATCTAAATCATATGGGATTTCCTGAAAATTGGAAAGGACAAGCGCTTTGGAAAAAGTTTATAAATTGACTCATTGTTACAGAGTGCAAAATATTACCACGTAATATTTGTAATATTATCATAAAGACAACTCTGCAAGAAATTGAATAGCATTGAAATTATTTTTTGAATACACACAGCGTTCCAATAATTGCAATCTTCGAACACAGTTTTCTTCCATAAAAAAACCGAACTAGGAGCTAGTTCGGCGTGATTCTTTTTAAGAACAGGAATAAAGATCTGGGTCTATTACTACCTGTTTGTCTGTTATACTTTTTGTGTAATCGATATTAATCGTACACCTGGCCAAACAGGAATTATTCCACATGTCTTTTGGGGTGCAGGTCGCTGACCTGCGGAATCCGGCATGGTGACACCATACATAATTGTTTGATTAGTATAAATATACAACTATTTGACTGAGTACCAAAATTTGGTCAAAATAAATCCTTGAAAATTATTATTTATTGAGAATAATCGACGCTATTGCAGGAAAACACCTTTGAGTATGGCGTGAGTAATGGCGTAGGTCGGCTTGACGCCTTCTACACCGAGACCTCCAGAAGCAAGCGTGCTACCAGTCTCTAAAGGGTTATCAGAAGCATAATAGGCATATCTGATTGTAACGTTCTGACTGATGTTGTCTCTTATGCGACTAGCAGCTTGGATAGCCTTCTGATAATGGGCGCCCTCCATCTCTAAACCGATCGCTTTCCATGATGACTTCAGGAAATACCTCAGGATATCACGATTTTGTAGGGAGGTACCCAGCACCGTAATCATAGATCCCGAGTAGACACCTAGACCGGAATCTTCGAAATCAGCAGCGCTTAATGCATTAAGTACAGGATAATTATCTGCACTACCTTCGAATACATGGGCGTTGGGGATCATGATGTCTCCCTTATTTCCTGCTAGAATACCAGCCTTACCCATGATATTGATTGATTGGACGTCCAGTGGGATCTTTTCTTGGCCTAACTCATAGGGTTTGAGCAATTCATCCATGCATTCATAGGCTTGCTCTCCGAAAGCATAATCCATGACAACGATTAGTGCATTCTTACTTAATTGGCTATCATAAGTCGCTTGTAAGGCTACTGGTAAGTCTTCTTTCTTAATCTTGTTGCAATCAAAAATTTGGACCCCGATGTTTGTACCTGACTTATCGTTGAGTTCGTGCATGCCATGACGTTTAGCATACTTAGTAACCTTGTCTCTTGTGCTCTGATTTTCATTTTTTGAGAGCATTTCGATGAGGGCATCGAAGTTGTCCCCTTTCTTATTCTTACCAAGTGCTGGTCTAGCAAAAAGTGTATTCATGACACTATGCAGGTTAGCACTGATAATATGGAGTGGCCTAGCTAATAATTGGTTGTCATGTAGTAGCTTCTTGAGGTTTTGTGCCCAGATGGTGCCGTAGAGATGCTCACCTATTTTCTCTCTTAATGCAGGAGAAAAGCTGATTTCTCTATCTTCATTCTCATGAAATTCTTGTATGCTGTGGTGCCCTAACCAGTAGACAATATTAAAGAGGTTATTCACTTTAGACGTAGACGCGAATACCTTGGCCAATTCTGCTGTCTCAGCATAAGTCCTTCCTAAGAGTGTACTTAGATAAGAATAACCCACTTTTTCATCCACCTTCTTTTTTGCTGCAAGTGCACTTATATTTTCTTCTAGTAAGATCCACTCCCTTCTTTTCCGACCCTTATGGTCTAATGCATTTCTTCTAATCTTCTCTGCCTCTATGTACATAAAGGTAAGATGAGTCAGCACGTCATACACATCACTTCTACCTCTAGTCATCTCTATCTTCATCTCTGTCACATCTATCCTAAAGCAATTACGCCTACGTTTGGCTGGCACGATGGCTTTGAATGAAGACGACTCATAGCCTTCTTTACTGATTAACCTAATATATCGGCACTCTTCGATCCCTTGCGGTAATCTCTGAAAAATATACAGCAGGCCATTGAGTTCGACTTTTTCCGGATCAGCTATGGTGCCATATATCTCTGGTTCGAGGTCTAGCATTGCCTTGATCATCGCTTCTCCTGATATCCCTAGTGGCTTGTATGAACCTCTAATCAGTAGGTGTCTCATCGCTATACTAAGTCGTTGGATAGCGGCTCTTGAGATTTGAGCTCTGGTCGTTTTTTTGGAGACTTCTGACATAATTAATTAACTTGTTCAAAAATTGCTCCAAACCCTTATAAATGTTATCATATAAGTGAGTTAACTAATATGATTAAACTTGTTAAATCTAGATTAATTCGATAGGACAGATATAACTAATCTGATCCGAGATCGGTTATATCACTAACAATTGGATATGAAAACCTTAATCGTCTTTTTTATTGGATATTTCTTCTTTATGTCAACTGCAGATGCACAATTCGGTAAACTGCTAGATCAGGCTAAGTCCAGTGCTCAGGCACTTAAAGATATCGGCAGTGGTCAGCAAATCGATATTGCAGGTGGACTGAAGGAAGCATTAGAAGAAGGTGTAGGGTCTGCAGTCGAGCGCTTAGCAGCAGAAAAAGGTTACCTCGATAGCCCATATAAGATTTTGGTACCCGAAGAGGCGAGCAAAGTTATCAGTACACTGAGTAAAGTTCCTGGCTTCCAAGATGTCGAGCAGAAGATGGTTGCTAAAATGAATGAGGCGGCAGAATTAGCAGTTAAGAGTGCGACACCGATATTTGTCTCAGCAATAAAGCAGATGTCATTTCGCGATGCCCAGCAAATATTAATGGGAGAAGAGGATGCTGCGACGAGATATCTAGATAAGCAAGCCAATAGGAAATTATACAGCGACTTCAGTCCAGTTATAGAAAGCGCCCTAATGGAGGTCAGAGCCACAGAATATTGGACCACAGTAGCAAAAAAATACAATAAGATTCCTCTGACTAAAGATGTCAACACCGACTTGACGGATCACGTGACTAAGAAAGCCATTTATGGTTTATTCGAATTGATAGCTAAGAAAGAGGTTCTCATCAGAGAGGATGTATCCCAAAGAACCAGTCCGTTATTGCAGGAAGTATTTGCAAAGCAGGACCAAAGAAGAGATTGAGTTTTTGTTATATAGATTGAGTAATTAAAAATGGAGGACAAGCAGTTTGCTGTCCTCTATTTTTTTTGTTCAGGTCGTCCCTTTCAGAAATGGAACAAATCTGAACTGACCATGCACTTCCTCAGTGTATTCCGTATCGCTAATCTTCGTGATCGTTTTCATAACCTTGACCTCACCATCACCTATTGGTATAACCATTTTCCCATTTACCTTAAGTTGGATGAGTAGTGCTGATGGTATCTCATCTGCTCCTGCAGTTATAAGAATTTTATCAAAAGGCGCGTGACGAGGTGACCCTAAGTAGCCGTCTCCTAGCAAGGTGATGACTTTTGTATAGCCTAGTTTTTTAAGTAGTAGTGTGGTATTTGTGTATAGCTGCTCGTGTCTTTCTATCGAGTAGATTTTTTTGCATAATTGCGAGAGGATAGCTGCCTGATATCCGGAACCAGTCCCTATCTCCAGTATACGGTCCTCAGTCTGTGGATCTATAAGCTGGGTCTGTACAGCTACAGTATATGGTTGTGAGATCGTTTGGTCCTTTGCTATAGGAAGGGCCTTATCCAGATAAGCTTGGTCCGCAAATGCAGAATCTAGAAACAAATGTCTCGGAATCTGATTCATGACCTGCAATATTCTTTCCTGAGTGATGCCTTTCTCTATTAGCGTATTGATGAGTCTGCGACGGAGCCCTTTATGCCTGTAATTGTCCATGAAGCTCAAATATACATATTAAATAAATTATTAATATGTAAACATTAATTACAAATTAGAGTGACCTTCTGGCTAATTAATAGATGAATAGGGACAAGATGAATTCTTATGAAATCTAACTTACTCTTATTTCTCTTCCTGATGATAACAGGATCTGTCATGGGGCAGAAATTAGGCTTCTCGACTTTTTCCGCCCTCGGTGGTACAGTTAATCAGACTGACGAGACTTTTCATTATAGCGTCGGCGAACCCATTGTTACCTCCATGGACGGTGATCAGTTGACAATAAGACAAGGCGTCCTCAGTTCTGAAATCAGTACAGCGACGGAAGAAGCAATAATTCAGGTCCGTTTTTTTCTTGATGAAAATGAAGATGGTAATAAGGACTTCGATGAGAATTTCTTGCAACAAGGCCGATTCACTTTAGACGGATCTGATGCATATAATATTTTCAAGCAGGAAGGCATCTCGTTCAGTGCACCTACTGGGCGCTTTGACTTTGGTTATGTTAGATCTCACTCTAGACATGAGTTGACCACTGATGAGCTTGTTACAGTGATTATAGACGATGATACAGAATATGTATCAGTGCTTTTTGGCGTTAGAATAGACGATGATTGTGTGGAGCCAGGACTTAAGATGGCCTCTGAAAAATTCAAGTGTTTTAATGAGGTCAATTATCGAGTTTGCGTCATGAATTATGGTTGTGTCTCCTATAAAGATACAGTCTATCTGGCCATAGATGAGCGCATCGATCCAGAGAGTATATACTTTAGGGATGTACCTGATGTTTTTATTGATGACCATAAGGTTGGTTGGATTGTAGATGTCACACCGGGAAGGATTGTTGTGCTTCACTATCAATTAACTGCCCCAGATGTAGAGAAGCCAGAGGATGTAGGCGTTATTTATAAAAGTACAGCCTGGATTGATCTCGAAAATGGCAGTAAGGCAGAAGAGTGTTTCTCCCAAGAGCTGAAGTGCTCCTATGACCCTAATGATAAGTTGGTGTCGCCAGACAGAGAAGATAATCTTGCACTGTTAGAGGATGAGCTGGTCTATACGATTAGATTTCAGAATACGGGTAACGATTATGCTGATGATGTTGTTGTCATAGATACATTGAGTGAGCATCTGGATTTAAGTACATTCAATCTCATCTATACTTCTCATCCGAGAGAACTTGAGATTCTTTTTCCAGAAACCCAAGAGAATATTATCCAGTTCCAATTCAAAAATATCTTTCTCCCTGACAGTACAACTAATGAGGCAGGCAGTAACGGACAAGTGATGTTTAGAATCCGAACGATAGAGGGTTTACCACTTGATACAGAAATACAAAACACGGGTTACATTTACTTTGACCGGAACCCTGCTATAATAACAAATACAACACGGTCTGTTATGGTGGACGAATACCCGATAGTAGCCACTGAAGAACTAATGGATTCGTCACATGATATATTTGCCTACCCTAACCCATCTAACGGTATCGTGTACCTAAGTGAAGTAGTAGATCAGGTCAGACTCTATGATTTGAGTGGCCGTCCTGTATATCAGAAAAGAAATTCCAGAAAGATAGATGCCACACAATTGACTAGTGGAACCTATCTTCTAGAAATAAGTAAGGGGACTTACAGGCATACAGAAAAACTAGTCTTATTCAATCATCAATAAAAATTTGTCATGATAAATATTGTTAAATGGTTCGTTTTTATTGTTTGTAGTATGGCAAGTTTACTATCTGCACAGGTAGAATCGATACCCTATCAGACTGTCCTGGAAGATAGAAATGGCGACAAGCTTATTGCGCTGGATACAGAGGTTCAGGTGATTCTCCGAGAGACGAGTAACTCCGGCAATGAAGTGTATAGTGAGCTTCATAGTACTCGGACAGGTCTGAATGGAGAATTATCATTGGCAATCGGTCAAGGCGAACCGCAGTCAATAGAATTTAGAGAACTAGACTGGTCCCAACCGATGTATGTAGAAATAAAATTTAAGCCCAACGCATTTTCAGATTTTTCTTCTAATGGTGGCACCAAATTACTTTCAGTGCCCTATGCTCTTTTTTCATTGAGGACTACGTGCTTGCAAGGTTGCCCTGGTGCAGATGGAGCAGATGGACCACAAGGTCCAGAAGGCCCGCAGGGTCCACAAGGCGCCACAGGTGCAACGGGTGCAATAGGACCTCAAGGGTTTGCTGGTATAGATGGCGTTGCAGGCATGGATATGTTGAGGTTGACAACTATACCTCCAGAATTACCTGTCGAGAACGAACTCTACCTAGACGATGGAACGAATAGGGCTGATGGAAAGGTGGGTTTCAGACAATTTATTAATGGCCAGTGGTCAGATATATAACTTTTACAGATGAAAAAATTAATCTTAATTATATCCGTTTTTGTCATAAACTGTAGCTTGTCTGGACAGGTTAGACCAGTATGTGATGTAGCAGAAAATATACCACAACAAATCACCTTCAATGGCTTTGTGATTTTTGATGATATAGTCAGTAATAATCCTAGTGAACTAAGAAGACAAATAAATGTGAGTATTACAATTGATAGTACACTAGGACAATTGGTGCACTCTGAAAACAAAACTGTAGAGTTGACAAAATCTGGTTTTTTCTCAATCCAATTGTTATCCAGTAGATATGCCAGACAGCAGTTTTTGTCCTACGTGAATCAGAATGTCGATAAAAGGTATTTCATTAACTTATATAGCCAAGGAAAATACTTAGGTTCCCAAGAAATATTAACAGTGCCATATGCTCAAGTTGCCAATGCATTAGGTGGTATGGGGGTTGCTGGAAAGCAAGGTCTTCAGGGGCCACAAGGACCACAGGGACCACAAGGCGCAACTGGGGCATCTGGTCCGCAAGGGCCACAAGGAATAAATGGTAAACCTGGACATGACGGATTCGATACGGGACTTAGGATGACGGATACGGTCCCAACGACAGGAAAGTTCTATGTCGATGATGGCACCAATACCGCTGATGGTAAGCCTAGGTTAAGGTATAACAATAATGGTGTCTGGATAGACCTATAAAAAAAAGAAAATAAGATGAGACTAATAGTAGCAATTCTAATACTTCTAAGCCTGCAGGCAACTGCTCAATATGAGGCATTCACCTACCAAGGACTTTTGCTAGATGATCAGTCAGCTGCCTTAGAGAATGTCGATGTCGAGTTCATCGTCACTATCTTAGCTGATAACAACCAACAGGATATATTCTACCGAGAAAGTCATCTAACTACGACCGATGGTAATGGCAGTATCGCATTCAACGTCGGCCAAGGAATCGGCCTTCAAGGCAGTTTCTCAGCTATAGATTGGTTAGGCGCCACACCACTAATGCAGGTCGAATATGACCTCAATGATAATAAAGGACTAAGAAACCTAGGGACGCAGACTTTTTCATCTGTCTTGTTTTGCATCAATTCTAGGTATGTTACTTGTTCTGATGGTCCAGATGGACCACAAGGGCCGGAAGGCCCTCAGGGCCCGCAAGCTGCTGCGGGCGCATCAGGCCAAACAGGTCTGAGAGGTCCTACTGGTTCACTGGGAGTACCCGGGAACCCAGTTATGGAAAGGTTGTCGATACCACCAACTGCTCCAGAAATAGGTCTGATATACCTAGACGATGGGACTAACCGTTATGATAACCTGCCAGGCTTCAGATATTATGATGGCACTGACTGGATAGATCTAGGTTAATATTTTCTTATTAGGCCTAATTCTAACTGTTGCCAGACTATTCAATTTGCTTATAGTTAAAAGTGGCTTTACCTTGGTGCTTTATTGTAGAACAATTCCATAGATAGAGGGTGAATAAAGCAACGATCAAATTCGGGACGGATGGCTGGCGTGCAATCATAGCACAAGATTATACAGTCTATAACGTCAAGCGAGTAGCTGAGGCTACAGCTAGATGGATGGTAAGTAAGGGCATGAAAACAGCCGTCATGGGTTTTGACTGCCGCTTCGGTGGGCCGATGTTCAGTAAGACGGCTGCTCAGGTGATGTGTAATTTCGGTATCAAAGTCTATTATGACGAGCACTTTGCCTCGACGCCTATGGTCTCCTTAGGTGTTGTTAAGCTCAAAGCCGATATGGGCGTTGTCATAACTGCCAGCCATAATCCACCTTCCTACAACGGTTTTAAATTGAAGTCTGCCTATGGCGGTCCGACTATCCCAAGTGATATAGCAGAAGTAGAAGCAATCATACCGGAGACTGCCTTAGGCCGAATGGAATCCCTAGAGACTTATCAGAAAAAGGGCCTATTAGAGCATGTGGACCTAGAGGACCTCTACCTCAAGCATGTAGAAGATAACTTTGATCTAGATCTAATCAGATCATCTAATATCAAGCTGGCCTATGATGCAATGTATGGTGCTGGACAGAATGTGATAAAGAAACTATTTCCGGACGCTCATCTACTGCACTGCGAATATAACCCCTCCTTTCATGGTCAGGCACCCGAGCCTATTCATCGAAACCTAGGCGAATTATCAGCAGCTTTAAAGAATAATGAGGACCTCAATTTGGGTCTTGCTAACGATGGTGACGCAGACAGGATAGGTCTATATAACGCTTCAGGTGAATTTGTGGATTCACACCATATCTTATTATTGCTACTATACTACCTCAAAGAACATAAAGCTTATGATGGAAAGGTCATCATCACTTTCTCTGTGACAAATAAGATGCAGAAGTTGGCTGAGCAATATGGCCTCGATGTCGAAGTAACTAAGATTGGGTTCAAATACATTGCTGAGATCATGACCCAAAAAGATGTACTCGTCGGTGGCGAAGAGTCAGGCGGTCTCGCTGTCAAAGGTCATATCAAAGAAAGAGATGGCATCTGGATTGGTCTTGTAATCATGGAATTCATGGCTAAGACAGGTAAGTCACTTGCCCAGTTGATAGATGATATCTATGCTAAAGTCGGGCCGTTCAAGTTTGATCGAGATGATCTCCATATCGAAGAATCTAAGAAATTAGCGATTATGGATCAGTGCAAAGCTGGACATATCACCCAAATTGGTGATAGACCAGTGATTAAAACTGAAGCCTTAGATGGCTATAAGTTCTTTGTTTCCGAAGACGAATGGATTATGGTGAGGCCCTCGGGCACTGAGCCAGTCCTAAGAGTATATGCTCATGGACCTGATCACGCTGCTGTCCGACAACTGCTTGATGAAGCGCATGAGTCACTTCAAGCTGGAATTGCCTAATTAACCCAATATTTGGGCTTAATAGACTTATTGACCTACTTTTGTCTATAGAAGTATCTGATTATTTTTTTTAAACTTAAAATCTTAAGTTTAGACACTTATTAATCGGCTATGAAGCATATAGAACAAATATATACCAACTGCCTTGCTCAGGGTTCATACTTTATAGAATCTGATGGCGAAGCAGCCGTAATAGACCCTTTACGGGAATCCTATCCATATATCCAGCGTGCCCAAGAGAAAGGTGTTAAGATTAAATACATCTTTGAGACTCATTTTCACGCAGATTTCGTTTCGGGTCACCTAGATCTAGCAGCTAAGACAGGTGCAACAATCATCTATGGTCCTAAAGCAGAAACAGACTTCGAAAAACACATGGCAACTGACGGTGATGAGTTTAAAGTCGGAAAACTAACTTTTCGAGTTCTTCATACCCCAGGACACACGCCAGAAAGTACGACCTACCTTTTGCTTAATGAAGAGGGTAAGGAACATGCCATATTCACTGGAGATACACTCTTTATAGGTGATGTCGGTCGACCTGACCTTGCTCAGAAGGCGACGAACCTCACCCAAGAGGACTTAGCTGGCTGGCTGTATGACAGCTTGAGAATTAAGATTATGCCTCTGCCAGACGACGTCATAGTCTATCCTGCGCATGGTGCTGGCTCAGCCTGTGGCAAAAACATGAGCAGTGAGACTTGGGATACGCTGGGTAATCAGAAGAAGACCAATTATGCATTAAGACCAGATATGACTAAGGCTGAGTTCATAGCTGAAGTGACCGATGGTCTGATGATGCCTCCACAATACTTTGCTAAGAATGCAGCACTCAATAAAAAAGGGTATGGCTCTCTAGATCAGGTTATGGCTCAAGGTCTAAGAGCTATAAGTATAGAGGATTTCGATACACTTAGGAAAGATGATTCAGTGCTGATACTAGATGTTCGAGAGCGATGGGCTTTTGTCCGGGGACATATTCCTGGTTCTCTGTTCGTTGGACTCGATGGCAGTTTTGCCCCGTGGGTCGGTGCGTTGATTACAGATCTGAAACAGAAAATAGCGATTGTCTGTCCTGAGGGTCGGGAAGAAGAAACCGTCAGAAGACTAGCCAGAGTGGGTTATGATAACGCCATAGGTTACCTCAAAGGCGGTTTCAGCTCTTGGGAAAGTAGCAACAAAAAAGTGAGTAGACTGGAAACTCTAGAGGTAGAAGACTTTATAGATATATACAAGACTAACCCAGACCGCGAAGTTATCGATGTGCGTAAGCCTGGAGAATATGATGCAGCACATATGACGCCTATTAATATGCCGCTCGATTATTTTGCTAAATCCGATTTTTCAGAATTAGCAATTGATCAGCCTTATTATATACATTGTCGGAGCGGTTATCGATCTACAGTTGCGGCTTCTATTTTATTAAGCAAAGGCTTTGAGAAGTTGACTAATGTAATTGGCAGCTTTGATAAAATAAAAACTTCTGACCTTACGATAGAAGGATCTTGTTCTACACTACAGACAAATTAAGCATTGAAGTACGGATTTATTATAGATAACAGGAAGTGTATAGGCTGTCACGCCTGTACAACAGCCTGTAAGTCAGAGCACCAAGTACCTGTGGGCGTTAATCGCACCTGGGTTAAGCAAGTGGAGAAGGGGACTTTTCCCGATACGAGGCGATTGTTCTCAGTCATGCGATGCAATCACTGTACAGATGCACCCTGTGTAGAAATCTGTCCGACAGAATCCCTGTTTGTTAGACCTGATGGTATTGTGGATTTCGATAAGGATAGATGTATCGGTTGTAAGTCATGTATGCAGGCCTGTCCTTACGATGCGCTATATATAGATCCGGATACAAGTACTGCCGCTAAGTGTAATTATTGCGCACATCGTGTCGATGTCGGACTAGAACCAGCCTGTGTTGTTGTCTGTCCAGAACACGCGATTATATCTGGTGATATGGAAAACCCAGAAACTGAGATTGCTCAATTACTGGCTAGGCAAACTGTCAAAACAAGAAAACCAGAAAAGGCAACTCAGCCTAATCTCTTTTATATAGATGCAGATGATGCTTCACTGGTTCCTAGTAGCAGCGAAAAATCAGATGGAAGTTTATGGGGGTCGCAATCTTTAGGTGTTGGCCACTTTGTCAAGGAAGCAGAAAAATTAGCATATACTAATTCGGATGTCATCAGTGAGTTGATGTCTCTGGCACCGGCTCCTAAACCAGAAAAAGCCCCTAGAACTGTCGAAGTCGTGATGGGAAAAAGTAAGGAGGTCTACAATACACCCGATAAGGGTATTCTATGGGGTTGGGAAGTCAGTGCCTATGTTTGGACCAAAGCTATTTCTGCGGGTATGTTATTAGTGCCAGTCTTTGCTTTGCTTTTTCATGGGGGTATAGTCGAGAACTTCTTATGGAGTGCAGGCGCTATTGTCGGGCTTGTTTTCCTCGCGATAACTGGGCTATTACTTATAATGGACCTAGATCAACCTAAGCGATTTGCCTATGTACTGCTAAGACCTCAGTGGGGGTCCTGGTTAGTCAAAGGAGGCTATGCTATAACCATCTATGGCGGTCTATTGACCTTAATATTAATGGCTCAGTATTTTAGCTGGTTTGATAATTACAGCTTCATTTATGTCATAACAGCTGTTGTTGCTACTGTCGTTGCCGTATATACAGCTTTTCTTTTTGCTCAGGCAAAAGGCAGAGACTTCTGGCAATCACCGACGATGGCCATACATATGTTAGTCCATTCTGTTATGGCTGGTGTAGCGATTTATTTCTTTTTTACACTAGGGACAATACATACTGAGACTTGGATGAGTTTTCTAAAGTGGACTGCGGTTATCGCAATGACAATTAACTTATTCACACTGTTATTAGAACTAACGATAACCCATCCAACTAAGGACGCTAAGACAGTTGTATCCATGATACTGACTGGTCGTTACAAGTTGCCCTTTTGGCTAGGAACTATTATGGTAGGTAATGTTATACCGTTAGCTATTCTGATGTTCCTAGGCGCTTCACCGATAGTCACCAGTATAGCTGGTATATTGATGCTAGTAGGTATCTATTTCAATAATCATATCTGGGTGGAAGCACCACAAAGAATAGCACTGAGTTAGGGATGGGGACAAAGAGATCATTTATAGAAAAGATAGCGGAGTCACTTAAGCTGATTCCTGACTTACAGAAGGAGAGAGATCCATTATTGGATAGGATGACTCAGACTTCACTTGAGAATTTTCCTCCAATGGATCAGTGGGATCACTGGGAAGAGTACGAAGCGACCAGTTGGCCTAAGAAAGAGAAGAAAGCGTATACTTTAGTACCGACGACTTGCTTTAACTGTGAGAGTGCTTGTGGACTGACTGCTTATGTCGATAAGGAAAAGGGTGAGATTAGGAAATTCGAAGGGAATCCATACCACCCAGGTAGTAGAGGTCGGAATTGTGCCAAAGGCCCAGCAACAATTAATCAGATTACAGATCCCGAGCGTATCCTTTATCCATTAAAGAGGGTAGGTAAACGTGGTGAAGGTAACTGGGAGAAGATCACTTGGGATGAAGCATTAGATACCATCGCAGCAAGAATTCGAAAAGCTCTACAAGAAAAAAGACATAACGAAATTGCTTATCATGTAGGTAGACCAGGTCACGAAGGTTATGCTAATCGTGTCCTTCAGGCTTGGGGTATAGATGGCCACAATAGTCATACTAATATCTGTTCTTCTGGTGCACGTTTTGGTTACAATATCTGGTACGGACATGACAGACCTAGTCCAGACCATGCTAATGCAAAATTTATACTTTTAATCTCAGCCCATCTGGAAAGTGGACATTACTTCAATCCACATGCGCAGCGTATTATCGAAGCTAAGATGAAAGGTGCTAAGCTGGCAACCATGGATCCACGGTTATCGAATACGGCTTCCATGTCTGATTATTGGATGCCGACTTATCCTGGGACGGAAGCCGCTGTCCTGTTAGCCATGGCTAAGATTATACTAGAGCAAGGATTATATAATCGTGACTACTTAGAAAAGTGGGTCAATTGGGACGAATACCTAGAGAAGAAACATCCACAAGCTGACGTCACTTTTGAGATGTTTATAGAAAAACTAATAGAGGAATACGCTGAATATACACCAGAATATGCAGAAAGCGAGAGTGGTGTCAAAGCCGCCGTCGTTCGCGACGTCGCCGTATTAATCGGAGAGGCTGGCGAAAAGTTTTCGACACATAATTGGCGAAGTGCCTCCAGTGGTAACTTAGGTGGTTGGTGTGTGAGTCGAGCATTGCATTTTCTTAATGTACTTACTGGTAGTGTCGGTACAGTTGGTGGTACTTCACCTAATTCATGGAGTAAGTTTAAGCCACAGTTTCATAGCGTGCCACCGGGACAGAAGTTCTGGAATGAACTACATTTCCCTAAGGAATATCCCTTAGCAATGTATGAGATGAGTTTCCTTCTGCCTCATATGCTTAAGGATGGCAGAGGTTATATGGATACTTATTTTTCACGTGTGTTTAACCCAGTCTGGACCTATCCTGATGGTTTTGTCTGGATGGAAGCCTACAAGGATGAGAGCTTATTCGGTTGTCATATCGCTATGACGCCTATATGGAATGAGACAGCTTTCTTTGCTGATATGGTCTTGCCGATGGGGCATAGCGCGGAACGGCATGATCTGAATAGTTATGCGACACATTCTGGTAAGTGGATCGCTTTCCGACAACCCGTCTTGCGTGAAGCTGCTAGACGAGCAGGCAAGGAAGTACAATTCACCTATGAGAGCAATCCAGGTGAAGTATGGGAAGAAGATGAGTTCTGGATAGAACTGAGTTGGCGGATAGATCCTGACGGTAGTTTAGGGATACGTGAGCATTTCATGTCTCCCTACAGGCCAGGAGAGAAAATCACGATAGACGAATATTACCAGTATATCTTCGAGCATACACCTAACCTACCAGCTGCGGCGGCCAAGGAAGGTCTGACAGAACTCGGCTACATGCGTAAGTATGGTGCCTTTGAAGTAGAGAAACATACCTATAAGAAAAATGAAAATGTGATCAGTGACGAGAAATTAGCTGGTGCAGATTTAGATGAGAAGACAGGTATTTATTCTAAGGATGGTAAGAACATAGCTATTCAGGTGGATGGAGAGCCACGCTTAGGATTTCCGACACCGACAATGAAGAACGAAATCTTCAGTCAGACGATGGTGGACTGGGGTTGGGGCGAATACGCCACACCGACATATATCAAGTCACATATACACAATGAAAAATTAGATAAGTCTATAGGCGAATATGTCTTAGTACCGACCTTCCGATTACCGACGCTAATCCATTCACGATCAGGTAGTGCTAAGTGGCTGATGGAGATCAGCAATAGGAATCCAATTTGGATGCACCCTAAGGATGCCGCTAAGTGGGGCTTTCAGACTGGTAGTCTCGTCAAAATGAATACGGATATAGGTTACTTCATCGATAAGGTCTGGGTCACAGAAGGGATGAAGCCAGGTGTGGTTGCTTGTTCTCATCACCTGGGTAGATGGAAGCGTGAGCAAGATAAAGGCAACAGCTGGTCGACTAATACAGTCGGTATCGCTAATGAAGGAGATGGCGTCTATCGTATGAATACGAAGTCTGGTATCAAACCATTCCTCAGTGAGGATAAGGATAGTAAAAGAATCTTCTGGATGGATGGCGGTGTCCATCAGAATATAACCCATGCTGTACACCCTGATCCAATTTCTGGGATGCATTGCTGGCATCAGCGTGTTAGGATAGAGAAGCCAGGCCCGGATGAGAAATACGGGGATATCGTGGTGGATACCAAGAAATCCATGGAAAACTATCGCCAGTGGCTAGCAATGACAAGACCTGCTCCAGGTCCAGATGGTTTACGTCGACCGTTATGGTTCAAAAGGCCACTCAAGCCTGATAAGAGTACTTACTATTTGTAATTTACTGCCCAAAATTGCTTAATACAGGTTTAGATTATTAAGACTATCTTGCTTAAGGCTTACCTTCATGCAAGTAAGTGTGTTTGTTTTAGTTCAGACTATGTACAACCTCATCATTAATATAATATCGACTAGATGTTTGATATAACATCATTACAATACAATTCTGAGAATCCGACCTTAGTAGCCATCTTATTGACGGTAAGCTGTTCACTTATACTTGGGATTATGATTGCCTTTACATATGAGAAGACCAGTAAGGGTTTAGATCGCCCTAATCATTTTTTACAAGCGATGGTATTAGTGACGATAGTGGCCGCCACGATCTTACAAGCAATCGGGGATAGTGTCGCAAGAGGATTAGGGATGCTGGGCGCCTTGTCTATCATCAGGTTCAGAACAACAATTAGAGACCCCAGGAATATAGTCTTTATGTTCAGTGCTATAGCAGCTGGCATCGCCTGTGGTGTCTTTGGTTTTACTATCGCAATCTGTGGTACCATTGGATTTTGTACGACTGCTTTTCTATTGCGACTTTCTCCTTTTTCTAGAAAGGCAACTTTTCCAGGGGATCTAAAACTGCAATATCCCAAAAGTGCTGCACAGAATAAAGAGATCGAGCAAATCATCAAGAGATATACAACTAATTATAGGATGACTGAGTATAAGTATTACACTAGTGAGCTTAAAGCCAACTTGATAGGGAAGGAATACAGAATATACATGAAGAATATCAATGATAGCTCTAAGCTTATTTCAGAACTTCAAGCTATATCAGGCGTAAAAGTGCAGGGTCTAAGTTTTTCTGAACGACAATTTGATAGGATATAATTAGGTAAATGAAGAAACCGAATTTACTATATATACTTTTCGTACCTCTCTGCGTCGGATGGTATTATTTACAGAACTCCATTAGTACAGATAGTGTCTTCTTCTATGGCTTTGCCGAGAATAAGGAGACAGAGATTAATCATGATAAGGACATTTACATAGAGCAGATTTTGGTTGTTCCAGGGCAGCAGGTTCTTGCTGGTGACCTGCTCATGTTAGTTAGTAGAGCAGAAGTCGATGTGGCGTTGGCTCGATCTGAAACAGACTTAGCTTATATCGATAAGGAACTGGAGTTAAAGAAGAAAAGGCTGTTAGATCGAATCGAATTAATAGAGACCATGAAGGCGAATAGGTTGGAGTTCTTTGACCTTCAGATACAAGAGTATGAAGCTCAGCTGGCCACTCATAATAGTCTACTCGAAAAGTTGGGCTTAGAACAGGAGTCATCCAGTGAGGTAAAGACCAGGCCTTTGGAAGAAAAAATAAAGCAGATAGAACTTAAGAAGATACAGGAAAAAGCGGAGGCACAAATAGAGGTCTCTCAGCTAGAAGAACAGATTAATGACCTAAAATGGCCTGCTATTCAGGAAAAGAAAAAGATAGAACAGCAAAAATCATTTGTGGAATTGCAACAAGGGCAGCTCAAGATAGTGGCACCTGAAAATGGCATCATCGGCAATATACTCTGCAAGGAAGGAGAAAATATTCAGTCGTTCCGAACCTTAATTAATTTCTACAAACCGCAACCTACTTTAGTCAAGGGCTTTGTGCATGAGAGTCAGTTATTAGAAGTGGATATGGGTGATGAGTTGGAAATCTCATCTACAACTAATCCGGATATGACGATTAGAGGTAAAGTGATTGGACTAGGTAATCGGATAGTGGAAATCCCCGAACGAATGCGAAAGATGCCCGAGGTCAAAACGTACGGTAGAGAGATACTCATACGCATACCTCAAGATAATCCCTTCCTTCAAAAAGAGAAAGTTTCTCTGGCTGCATACAGAACAGCCACCGCAACGAGTAAAGATATAGGGCATGAGAAATAGCATCTTTCTATTTCTAGCTATACTGTGTCAGCTGAGTCACTTCACGGTTACTGGACAAATAGACTCAGATCAATTAATGATGTTGGGTAGGATAGAGCAGAGCCATTCTGATTCTATGGATTTAGAATCTATGAAGACAACTGCCCTCTTAGAGAAAATGGAATTCAGAACAGAAACTGACGAATGGGATCTAGGTCAGCAGCGATATTCATTTCGCTTGAGTTTCGCTGATTTCGCTAGCACTGATTATAGTAGAGAACAATTCAGATTGCAGCTAGCTAATCTTAGTTTATTAGAGAAGAGGTCACTCGAATCACTGATCTATAATAGGTATCGAGATGTCATAAGTGTCTATTACTTACAAGCGCAGCAAGAACTTATTCACTTATCTAGTGACCTGTTAGCTGATAGGTTAAAAATACTTGAATATAAAATAGCTCAGTCTGAATCGACTGACCTCGCTTCACTATATAAGTTAAGAAACCAGGTTGCTGAATTGGGACTAGATAGCATTAAGATCAACCTTGAGCTTCAGAGTATATGGAATAGACTAGAGATCTTAGTCTCTAATGAACTTCCTGTACTAGCTAGAAGTGGTTGGTGGTCTATAGATGAACTCCATAAATTCGTAGTACAGCTTAGCACTATAGATGTAGGGTCAACTAAAGAAACGATGCAGTCAAACCAACTAGCTATAGTCGAAAATGAAATTAGGCAAGAAGAAAATGAATCAAAGAAGGTATTAGATTTTGTACAGCTTAATTATGCAGAAAAGAATAGTCTAAGTCTAGCTAGGGAGCTTTCTCTTGGTCTAGGAATTAATATTCCAACTAAGAATACTAACCTAAGAAAGCGCAATGAATTAGCTCTCGAGAAATTAGAAGAAGAATATGAACTGCGTTCTGTTTTAGAAGAAAAAAGAAAGGAGCTGAACGAGATTCAGTCAGAGTTAAATTTACTTATATCAGAATATCATGCCTATACTCACTATGCTGAAACACAGAAAAAGATAGCTGAGACGACAGACCTCAATATGACTGAGTTTCCCCACCTTATTGCTAGAATGGAATTGCGTGATATTGAGATTCAAATAAAAAGGGGTGTACTTAAGAGGGAAGAGTTAATTCTAGAGAGTTACGTCAAGTATCTTTTGGCAAAAGGTCTGATTTATAAATTCCCACAGACTAATTTTTTAAATAAAAGATGTAGGCTAATGCAACGTTTTGGTTAGAACTGTCCAAGTATTATTTAGACTAAAAAGTATTATGCAAAATTTATCAAAAGGGGTTTTTGTTGTCACCATGGTGTTTTTCTTTTTATCTATCCAGGGCCAGGTTGTGATTAATGAATATTCAGCTGCTAATCTGAATAACTTCGTAGATAGCTTCGATAGAACTGAGGACTGGATAGAATTATACAATACGAGCGAGGAAGCAGTCGATCTAAGTGGTTGGTATCTATCAGATAAAGTAGCTAAAGTAACAAAATGGCAAATGCCTGTTGGGACAATAATAGAGGGGAAGGGTTTTTTAGTTTTTATATGCTCTGGAAGAGACGGTGTTTTTAATGAAGAGTATCACACTAATTTCAAATTAACTCAGACGAAAGATAATGAGGTCGTACAATTAGCCGATATCGATGGAATCGTCATGGAGTCACATCCACTTGGGATAACTCTAGTAGAGCATTCTATATGTCGAACGACTGATGGAGCTGAGAATTGGAAGATATGTACGACGCCAAGTTATGGCGAATCTAATTTAGGTACAGAGCAGTATGACGGTTATACACAAACACCCACTATCGAACAAGAGGCAGGCTTCTATGATAGTACTCTAGTCGTAACTATTATGAATAATGATTCATCTGCTATTCTTAGATATACTATCGATGGGACTAATCCGACTGGCAACTCTAGAGAATATACTGAACCATTAGAGGTCTCTGAATCTACAGTTGTAAAAGCTAGAGCATACAGTAACGAGCTACTGTTACCTGGCAAAATGGACTTCAAGACCTTTTTTGTAAATGAATCATTTACACTTCCAGTCTTTTCTGTAGGTGCAGACAATGTGATAGAATTAGCAAACGGTGATGATTCCTATATACCAATCGGATCTTTGGAATACTTCAATGCTAATAAAGACTTAGAAGCTGTTGCTTTCGGATCACTTAATCGTCATGGCCAAGATTCATGGGCTCTGGATCATCGTAGTTTAGATTGGGTAACTCGAGATGAAATGGGCTATACTAAGGATTTGAACGCCAAGCTATTTGGTAATTCAGAAAGAGAGAACTTTCAGAAATTCATGTTCAGAAATTCTGGTGATGACAATTACCCAGCAATTAGTGATGGTTTCCATAATGGCAGTACCCATATCCGAGATGAGTATGTGCAAGTCCTTGGTCTAGAAGGTGGCCTCGAATTAGATGGTCGATCAGTAGAACGTGTCATCGTATTCCTTAATGGCCAGTACTGGGGTGTCTATGGTCTGAGGGATAGACCAGTAGATCACGATTATACAGACTTCCATTATGGTCAGGGAAAATATGATTTAGAGTATCTAACGACCTGGGGTACAACTGAGTTGCAATATGGTGGTGAGAAAGCGCTTTCTAATTGGGAAGGTCTACGAGATTTTATTCTTGATAATGATATGAGTATCCCTGATAACTATAAGATTGCAGAGGATAGTCTTAATATGATTTCGTTAATAGATTATTTTCTAATCAATCAGAATGTCGTGGCCTCAGATTGGTTAAATTACAATACAGGATGGTGGAGAGGTCTCGATCCAGATGGTGGGCACAAGAAATGGGGTTATATTATGTGGGACTTAGATGCAACCTTTGATTATTATATTAATTATACTGGCGTGCCTAATATCAGCCCTGATGCTGAACCCTGTGATATCTATGCGATCTCAGATTCTATAGACGTGTTCTTCGAGCAGTCTTTTGGATTTGGAGGAATAGATGACCCAGAGAATTGTTCTACCATCTTGACTGGTGAATGCCCCTACCTGCCTACAGACAGTATATTTCTCGCAGTGATAGAAGCAGATGAATTTTGTTGTCAGTTTCAGTGGGATGAAGACTGTGAAGCGTTATATGAAGAGATTGAGACTAATGGTAGCGTCAGCAATCTATTTCCAGAGTGCCTGACCATTCAGAATGAGACAGCTCCTATGCCACTCGATACTGCAGCTTTTCTGTTATTAATCGAGTTTGTGCCAGAATGTTGTGATTCAGAATGGGACGAGACCTGTCAGCTTTTTTATGATGATATCGTTGCTTTTACTGAAGATGCCTCAGACCAGATAGCTGGTAATGTCGGCAAACACGAAAAGATATTGATTAAGCTGTTAGATGAAAGTCCAGATTTCAAGCAATTATATTACCAGCGTTATGCAGATCTAATGAGTACTGTATTTTCCTGTGAGAATATGAATACCACACTAGACAGTATGCTTGCTATTATAGAACCAGAGATGCCTAGGCAGATAGATAGATGGGGTGGCACACTCAGTCAGTGGGAGCGTAATGTAGATCGACTCAAAGATTTCATTAACGAAAGATGTGAGCTAATTGGAGCAGGTGCAGTGTCATGTTTCGATGATCTGGATGGTCCGTATGACCTGACACTACAAGTGAGGCCACCAGGTATCGGAGAGATTGATCTGAATACACTAGATGTCGAGGATCTTCCATGGACAGGTCATTATTTCGGTGGGGTACAGAATAGTATCAGAGCGAATATCTTCAATGAGTATGAAGCTGAATACATGTTCAGTCACTGGGAGTATGGCGATAATATTATTGTAGGGCCAGATGTGAATAACAAGAGAGCTTTTTTAGAATTGAGTGATTCAGATACCTTGACAGCAGTATTTGTGCCTGAGTCTACTTCTGTTAGTGAGCTAAGTTTATTAGCAGATCTTATTGCTTATCCTAATCCGACACAAGGTCAGATTAATATAGAATTTGGCTTAGCAGAAACAGCTGATATTCATTTTGAGTTAGTATCAGCATTAGGTGCTAGGGTAACTGACTTCGAAAAATTATCTGGAACATATAATGCTGGTTTGCATCAAATAAAATTATCCTTAGATGAACTAGTTATCCCTGCTGGCTGGTATGATTTGGTACTGAGCATAGATGGCCAAAGAGAAAATCAACTTATCTGTGTGCTAAGATAGTTTTACGATTGATATGAAATGAGCAGCTGTATGGTATGCACTTGAGGGCTCATTACAAGGTGTTAAGAATAACCAGGTCTTAGTTATTAATATTAGAGCATTAGTAGAAAAAAGGAAGGAGGAAGTCTCATAATGAAATCCATGCTCTGAGATTTCCATATTTGAACACCTCTCATATAAGGGGCTAAAAAGGTAAATTATACAAAAAGAGGCTGAACTCATACTTACGAGACAGCCTCTTGATTTTAATTCTAGAAGTAATAATCTATTCTATCGTTCCTTATCAGTGAGATCAGAACTGTGAGCAATTCTTTCATCTATAGAGTTTAGGTTAGTTATAGGAATTGAAACATTTGTCTGTTAATTCATTTTCTTTTTGAAGTTCTTGCCTAAGTCTTCTATAGTCTCTTTGATTTCTGAGATGCTATCTTCTACGTAAGTACCTATGGTTTCGATATTAATCGCTTCGCCGTGCATTGCTAATTTGTCGGCGGTGGTCTTCGCTTTTGGGACGAAGATCCACAATAGAAGATAGAGTGGGATACCGATTCCTCCTAAGGCAAAGAAGACAAAGACTGCTCTGATAAGTAAGGGATTATTGATACCATAGTAAGCTGACAGCCCTGAGGCAATACCAGCGACAACTTTGTCATCTTCATCTCGAAAGAGACGCTTTTGCACATGCTCTGTCATAGTTTCTGCTGCATAATAATCATCACCGAATTCCTTAGGCATCCCCATTATTTTTTGAATTCTAGCTAATTTAGAATTAGAGATGATGTCACCGCCCTGTTTGTCTTCTTGGAATAATTCTGCTAACCTGATTTCTATATCATCTACGATGTCTTTTTTACCATCGAAGCCAGTGAAGCGCCTCTCTATGGCATCCATATATCTGCTTAATTCGTGAAAAGCATCTTCGTCTATTGTGAATTTGATTCCACCTAGATTTATATTTTCTACTTTTTTCATTTGGATTGTTTGATGATTTTATTGACTGCTTTCTGTAGAGTATTCCATGAACTGGTTAGGTCTTCGAGTACTTTCTGCCCTCCGTCTGTAATCTGGTAGTACTTTCTGGGTGGCCCTGATGTGCTTTCTTTCCAGTTGTAGTTAACTAATTCTGCTTTGAGTAATCTACTAAGTAGGGGGTAGAGTGTGCCTTCGACAACAATCATTTGAGAAGCTTTCAGTTTCTTGATGATGTCTGATGGATACATCTCCATCTCGTCGACTAGCGATAAGACGCAGAACTCAAGCAACCCTTTCCTCATTTGTGCTTTTGTGTTATCTGTATTCATACCTCAAAGATATGTATAATAAAAGGTACTATGCAATACATAGAACCTTTTATGGCATGCTAATCAGACCAATGAGGACAAATCTTCGACAGATATGCCAGAATTATGGTACCAGCTAAAATCATTTCTGATTTTGCAATAGTATGGTGACAGTCGAAGTTTTGTTATGACTCTTTATAATAATTATAAAAAGTGGTCTGCTCAAAGCACCTAAATTATAGAGTGTCTGAAAAAGCTGCTACAGCTACTCGAATTGGATTGAGTATCGGGTATAAAATTCAATAGTACAAGTCTGAAAGGTGAAGCTGTTGGGTACTAAAAAAAAATGAGGATGATCAGAGTCACCCTCATTGTGATATATGCATAACCGTTTGTATTAATATTGTATCGCTAGCTATTCTGAAGGAATTCCTCACGGTACAAACTAGGCTGCGGAAACTCGGAGAGGTAAGCTTGTCTTATGACATCAAAGGCTGTCACCACACCTTTGAGCTCATTATCCAGATTGACAACTGGCAGCGTTTTGAATCGCTTGTCAGCAAATAATTGTGCCGCAGTACCAACTTTATCTTTTGGGGCTATTGTCAGAACATTGGTTGTCATCACATCTTGGACCAGTTGGGCTTCTCCGAGGTCTTGGTTCGTCTTGCGCCATAAGTCATAAGAGGTGATTAGACCTAGTAATATACCATCCTTGACAACAGGTATTTGTTGCATTTTTTTTGCTAATAACAGTGCTGTAACTTCCTTAATGGATTGTTCTGGGGAGGCGACCAAGGGATCTTTGGTCATGATGCTCCTGACTTCTTTATTCATCATAGTGCTAGATTTTAGTTTAAGATAAGGTAAAAGTTAATTAATCCAAAACAAATAGCTAGTTATTGGCACGAATGCATAATATTAATAGGCTTGCATGCGATAAGCCAGATATTTGTATTCAATAAGGGCTGTTTTTCGATATAAACCTTCATTTGTCACCTAATTAATAAGTGGACTCTAGCTGCACAATGGTATAAATTTGTGTTACATGCGAATCTCTAAACTCATCTTCATACTTATTATTTTCAGCTGTATAAGTAGTTGTGCGCTGTTCCAACCAGGCCGTATCGGTGTTGGTTCAGCTAAGAAAATCAGTAGTCGCATAGATGAATTGACTTCAGAGTCCAAGATTAAGGATATGACTAGGGCTGCTATGGAAGGCGCTTTGTCAGGATCTGCATCCCCTTCAGCTGATACCTCATTGCAAGTGTTAAGTGAGCGTCTAGCAGAAAATATAGAGGACAAACTGAATGAAGTATTCAGAAATCTTGATACCAGAACACCTGGGAAGAAATTCTCAAGAGGTGTCGTCGATAACTTGATTAATAAGGAAGTCGAACATGAACTGAAAGCTTTTCTAACTGCCACTTCTCAGCATGCAGAAAGTGATTTTTCTGCGGCAATAGAGGGCTTAGAGCATAGTCTCACTAAGAGTCTGGACAGAGTATTTCGTGATCTGGATAAGCAGCTACATGGCATAGATAAGTCTGTCGAGCAAGTTTTCTCAGCTTCCTTGAGAGATAGTATGACGGCTTTTGTCAATGTTGCAGTGGCTAATCTAGACTTAAGACCCTTATCTCATAAGCTTAGTACAGAATTGCTGAGTAAAGAGCTTAGGGACAGTATCATCAGTTTGGCAGCAGATGTCCAGTCTAACATTAATCTGGCCGAACCTATCCCTGATATTCTTAGGGTGGTAAGGCAGAACGCCTATTACTTTGCGATTTTTTCATTTGCGATCATCGCATTCTTGATTTATTGGTCTTATTCTTTGCGGAAGAGAGGTATCCTCGGAGAGGATCTGACTGAAGTTATCCAGAGTCTCAATGCTTCTGAGGATGAAGTACTCAAAGCGAGGCTAGAGAACTTCCTCAGAGATAAAGGCCATTATGACTTCTATAAAAAGGAAGTCACTAAGATGAAAAAGAAGAAGTGAGAACATGGAACTAAAGCAGCCGGTAGTCATTATTGATGGCACCTGTGACTTTTGTAACAGGACGGTCCGTTTTATCTTAGATCACGAAAAGAATTCTGAGCTGCTTTTCATCTCATCGCAGAGTCACCCTTATAAGTCTCTACAACAGCAATTTGCGTTACCTAATAATCCAGATTCGGTTATACTCATCGACCAAGGTGTAATCTACTCCGATAGCACAGCCGCTATAAGGATTTGTAGTTGGTTATCACCACCCCTCAGTTTATTGGGCGTATTCAGAGTCGTGCCTAGATGGATAAGAGATTGGGTCTATACTAAGGTCGCTGCGAATCGACAGAGTATTGTTACACAGAGTGATGCATGTGCTCTACAAGTGAATTTCCCAAGAGATAGATTCATCACTTAGTTACATCACAAACATGGAAGCTCTCGTTTTCCTGTTAGCCCCTAATTCTATGCTTGCTCACCGTTAACCGTTCCTCTTATTCCGTCCTCCGTCCGTCCTTGGTCAATTGTATTCCTTATTGCATTTATCGAGTATAATTAGGCGCTTCCTTGGTGATATTGATGTTGTGAGGATGGCTTTCATGAATGCCAGAAGCTGATATTTTGACCATCTGAGCATTCTTCAGAGTAGAAATATCCTTTGCTCCGACATAACCCATACCAGCTCTTAGTCCGCCGAGATATTGGACCATGACTTCTGATAAGGTGCCTTTATATGGGACACGCCCCTCGATACCTTCTGGGACTAGCTTTTTTACATCGCTTTCCATATCCTGAAAGTACCTGTCTTTAGAGCCAATCTGCATCGCGCCGAGTGAGCCCATGCCCCTGTATACTTTAAATTTTCGGCCTTGATATAGGATTGTCTCGCCTGGCGCTTCTTCCGTCCCAGCGAATAGGGAGCCAGCCATAATACAATCTGCACCAGCAGCGATTGCCTTACCTATGTCGCCAGTGTACCGAATCCCGCCATCCCCTATGATGGGTATCCCTGTACCTTTTACCCCTTTGGCGGCTTCCATGATGGCTGTAAGTTGCGGGACACCGACACCGGCTACAATCCTTGTGGTGCATATAGATCCTGGTCCTATACCTACCTTGACACCATCAGCGCCAGCTTCGACTAAGGCTCTGGCGGCGGCGGCGGTCGCTACATTGCCCCCAATAATCTGTATGTCAGGAAAATTGGCTTTGGCTTCTCTGACCATATTGAGAACACCTAATGAGTGACCATGGGCTGTATCTATCGCTATCACATCGACATCCATGCTGATAAGGGCTTCCATACGTTCTAGTGTGTCGGCGGTAACACCCACAGCAGCACCGACCAGCAATCGGCCATGGATGTCCTTAGAAGAATTAGGGTAGTCCTGGACTCTGAGGATATCCTTATACGTAATGAGTCCGACTAAGATGTTGTCCTTGGTTACAACAGGAAGTTTCTCGATCTTATGTTTCTGCAAGATTGATTTAGCTTCCTCTAGGGTTGTTCCTTCGGGTGCAGTAATCAGGTTTTCTTTCGTCATGAGATCCTTAGCCTTTTGCTTAGGGTCTGTTTCGAATCTTAGATCTCGATTAGTAAGGATACCGATCAGCTTACCATCTTTATCTATTATTGGGATGCCGCCAATCTTATGTACTTTCATAAGTCTCTGAGCATCAGCTACTAATGCATCAGCACCCAGGGTGACTGGATCGATAATCATACCGCTTTCTGATCGTTTGACCTTCCTAACTTGCTCCGCCTGGTCTGCAATACTCATGTTCTTATGAATCAGACCTATACCACCGGTTCTAGCCATCGCTATAGCCAGTTTGTATTCCGTAACCGTGTCCATCGCAGCAGAAACTATCGGAATGTTGAGTGCGAGATCTTTAGTAATCTTGGTCTTAAGGGAGACATCTCTGGGCAGAACTTCTGAGTAAGCAGGGACCAAAAGAACATCATCAAAAGTGAATGATTCCAGAAATGGTGCTTTAATCTTTGTATCCATCCGCAAATCTAAGAAATCTCAATTAGATTAGAAATCGTCTTTTATGAGCTTGTTTTGTGTTTTTTTAAGACAATTCACCAATTCTTAAGCTTTTAAATATGAAAAATGTTTAATTTTATCCAGGTCAAATAAATATTACTATGAAACAACTTATACTCTTAGTTAGCCTTTGCTTATCCTTTTCACTAGTTGGTCAGAACCTGGACATCAATCCAGAAAGCATTGAGGTTACAGGTAGCATTGATGATAGTCGGATAGATGCAAAGTTCGATGTATTCAATAATTCAGCTGGAGAGGCTCCATTTCTATGGACTGTAGATAGAGCTGATATTCCAGAAGAGTGGCAATTCACTATCTGTGATGCCAATCTTTGTTATGGACCAGGGACAGAAACTTGTCCTCCTTCGGAGCCTAATTTCATAGGGTCAGGTGAATCAGTAGTCGGTTTTTTTAAAGTAACACTCGACCACAAAGGCGTTCAGGGTGTTGGTCACATCAACTTTAGATTGTACGATGCAGAAGATAGCTCGATCGAATATGGTGTGCTTAGAATTGATTATGAGATACAAGGTGGATCTTCTATCTCTGATGCTTTAGTCGATACAACTGTGAGTATCTACCCTAACCCAGCGGCAAACTACTTTAAGGTGACTAATAATAGTGATGTCAGCATGATGAATTTATTTGATTTCGTTGGTAAGAAGGTTCAGACGTATAACCATAAGACAGATGCATCTTATGACCTGACAAGCTTCCAGAAAGGTATATACTACCTTAGTTTATATGATAACAAAGGTCAAGTAATAACAACTAAAAGATTGATCAAGGACTGATTTTAAAAAATATATGTTAAAAGGGGAATGCTTCACTGTGTTCCCCTTTTTTTATGTCTGATTGGGTTTGTACCTTATATTTGAATAAGCAAAGTTATAGTTGTGGGATTGCTAACTAGGCAACTCCATTTTTTTTATCTGAGTATCCTAAATCTTAGCTAGAGGTTCTGATAATGCCCTGCTCACCCATAATCCCCAAAAAGGGTATCCATGGCTCGGGCTGAAGTTGCCCTTCAGGGAGTTAGAGGGCAAGAATGGAAATGGTGGTCAGCTATTGGTATCATTACGGACAATCGTTTTTTTATTTTACTCTAATCTATATCATAATGTTGAGTGTATTTTCTGATGAGCATTTCATGAAAAAGGCGATACAGGAAGCAGAAATCGCGGCTTCCTCTGGGGAAGTACCTGTAGGGGCTGTTGTTGTCTGTAATAATGTTGTGATTGCTAAGGCCCATAATCAGGTCGAGAGATTAGAGGATATTACGGCACATGCTGAGATCTTAGCCATAACAGCTGCATCCAATTACTTGGGTTCCAAGTTTCTGACAGATTGTACGATTTATGTGACCTTAGAGCCCTGTATCATGTGCGCTGGTGCACTAAAGTGGGCACGTGTGCAAAAACTCGTCTATGGTGCGTCTGACGATAAAGGCGGATTCATGATTTACGGCAAGGAACTCTTACATCCTGATACAAAGCTCGAATATGGTATTTGCCATGATAATTGTGGGACTATGCTTAAGGATTTCTTCGCTAAGAGGCGCTAGTTTATATGGATTCATATATTCCTGAGTTTTTTAGGCTGATTATGTGTCGTCTTCCGCTACTGATTGGAATTTGATATAATAAACATACAATTTTGTGCAGCTAAGAAATTGCATATGAGTCAGTCATCGACACAGCAGAATAATAATTTAGGTAAGGATATTCAGTCTTGGCTCAAGGAGCTATTTGATCTTCGAGATATTGACAACGCTCATGAGCGCGATGCGAAGAAGGAAATCAGGAAAGGCATAATATTCAAGGGGGCAAATCTCTGGATTCTCATCTTTGCTATATTGGTCTGCTCAGTTGGTCTGAATGTCAACTCAACAGCAGTTATAATCGGTGCCATGCTTATCTCACCGATTATGGGTCCAATAATGGGTATCGGCTTAGGAATGGGTATCAATGATTTCCAACTGATAGTCAAAGCAGCAAAGAATTTAGGCATTGCTGTGTTAATGAGTGTCTTAGCTTCTGCTTTGTATTTCTGGATATCACCCTTAGATGATGCCCAGTCAGAACTGATTTCGAGGACTGCACCTAATTTCTATGATGTTCTGATTGCTTTTTTTGGCGGAACAGCTGGTATCGTTGCTGGTTCGAGGAAGGAGAAGAGTAATGCTGTACCAGGTGTGGCGATTGCTACTGCACTGATGCCGCCACTCTGTACAGCTGGCTACGGCTTGGCCCAGTTCGAATGGGGCTTCTTCTTTGGTGCTCTTTATCTCTTTTGTATCAATTGTGTTTTTATAAGTCTATCCACCTATTTTATCGTCAGGTTGCTTCGCTATCGTAAGAAGCAATTCGAGGATTCTGTTAGAGAAGCTCGAGTAAAAACATATATAGCCTTTATCGTCATAGCAACGATTATTCCTAGTATTTATACGGCCTTTAATGTGGTCAAAAAGACAGTATTCGAGCAGAGTTGTGAATCATTTGTCAGGGAGGTTATCAACCCCACAGGCCGGACTGTGATCAAGAAGGTAAAGACTTATCGTCAAGACGCGAGCATTTTCGAAGTCACGCTTTTCGGAGATAGAGTAGAAGGGGAGGAACTGGCATTAATCAAGAATCTTTTCAGACAAAAGTTAGGCGAAAAAAGCAAGCTGATCATCTACCAAGGTGCTGACGTTGTCGGAGAGGAGGATCTTGCTTCTCTTAAGAATTACATGGAAGAATATAGAGATAATTCCACTGAGGTTTTCAATGAAAAGGATAGTATCATCCGAGCGTTACAGAGCCAAATCCACCGTCTCGAAGAAAATAGTTTCGATGTCGTCGCCTTCTCTAACGAAGCCAAATCTGTTTTTCCTGAATTAGAAGAATTTTCTATCTCAGATAATATCTTTCGAGACCTGGTAGATGAGAGCATAGATACAATGGTGATTGCGTATACGAGTTTCACTTTAGCGCCCAACCCAAACGAGATAGAGAAACTGACTGATTGGCTTAAGATTAAGACCAAAAAGGATAGTATAATACTGATCATCGAATAATGAGCTTACAAGAGAGATCAGACCTTATTCGTACCAAAGCAATCGAACTCGGCTTCGATGAAGTAGGCTTCGCCAAAGTGGCCACACTAAATGACGAAGGAGACCGGCTCAAGGATTGGCTTGCCCAGGGATACCAAGGTCAGATGCACTACTTAGAGAATCATTACGAACTGCGTATAGACCCTCAGAAACTACTGCCTGATGCACAATCTGTCGTTTGCTTAAGTTATAATTATTTCCCTGAGCAGACGCTCACAGATAAAGGCCCTCAGATCGCCAAGTATGCATATGGTAAAGACTATCATAAGCTCTTAAGAAAAAAATTAAAACAGTTACTGCAAACTATCCAAGATGAGCTACCCGGGGTTAGCGGTCGGGCATGTGTAGACAGTGCCCCTATCATGGAAAGAGAGTGGGCTAAGCGTGCCGGCTTGGGATGGTATGGCAAGAATGGCTTAATTATAAATCCAAAGAAAGGTTCGTATTTTTTTCTAGCTGAATTACTTCTCAATGTACCTCTAGAGTACACTGTGCCCATCTCAGATCACTGTGGAACCTGCACTCGATGTATTTCTGCTTGTCCGACAGAGGCAATAGCCGAAGAGGGCTATACCCTCGATGCCAGTAAGTGTATTTCCTATCTCACAATAGAGCTCAAAGCGGATCAAATACCAGAAGCATATAAATCGAAGATGGAAAACTGGATCTTTGGTTGTGATATTTGTCAGGATGTTTGCCCTTGGAATAAATTCTCTAAGCCGCACAATGAATCGAAGTTTTTGCCCTCCGAGATGTTAGAAGCGATGGAGTCTGAGGACTGGGCAGGACTTACGCAAGAAAAATTTGATGCATTATTTGTAGGAAGTGCTGTTAGACGGACTGGTTTCGCGGGTTTACAGCGGAATATCAAAGCGATCAGGCCTGATACAGAAATGTCGTGATTAGCTGCCTTATATAAGCTATGAGATCTGATCTATTTCTTATATTTAGAGTAACAGAGGAGTGTAGCAAGTGTATTATTTTACTTGTCTAAGGTCTCGACTGTTAACCGATCACCGTTGCATTTATAAATTTGCCCTTATGACTTATCTATCCAGGAGTACTTGCTTGTTTTTATTGACTATAGCTGCAGCCTCTTTATCAGGGCAGGAAAATTTTGTCATGCCTACTCATCAAGATGGCAGAGTCGTAGCCATCGAAAAGTTCGAAATGATAGAAGGGTTCTTTGAACGTTTGGTGGCGAACGCTGAGATGCATGATGCTGAGAGCTCACCGTTATCATCTAAGCATAATGCTAATGGCGAAGTGCTCATCAGTAAGCAAGGAAAAGTGGAGTCGGAACTACATGCTATTGTCGACCCCAATGACCCAGATCATCTTGTCGTTGCAGTAATGAGTTATAATATAGATAACATTTTTGAGGCTCTAACTATTAGTATTTATGTGACCTTTGATTTTGGTGATACCTGGTTGTTGTCTGACTTTACTGGGAATGAATTAAATCGCATTACCCTAGGTGGTGGTGATCCACTGCTGGCTTATGACGATAAGGGCAAGCTCTATCTATCGTGGCTTAGAGTGGATGTAGATCAAGCTATTTCAGAGGGTAAGTGGGGAATCTATCTTGCTGACTCCGAAGATGGAGGCTTATCTTGGAATACCAATTATGAGCCAATTGAACTTAACCAATTTACAGATCTCCTAGCTTTTTCAGATCTCGAAGCTGCTGCTGATAAGGAGTGGCTCGTAGGAGATGTTAATAAGGAAAGTCCCTATAAGGGAAATTTATATATGGGTTATGTCATGCTAGGCCTTGCTTCCAATGAGCCAACATATGATATTACAATGCGTCGTAAGTTGCCTAATGAGACAGCGTTTGATAGTATGGCTATTGTAATTTCTGATTCTACACATATCATCTCTCAGTTCGTTACTTTAGAAGTAGATCGAAAAGGTCAGGTACATGTTACTTTCCTTGCAGATGAAGACGAAAACCAAAACCTCTATGCTCTATATTATTCTCGATCCGAAGATGGGGGTGCCAGTTACTCCTCAGCAAAGAAAGTAACAGAGTTTGTCTTCTCTGATTTTGGGACTAGTGACTTTTCGATACCTGGTATTAGTTCAAATAGAGCTTACCCTTGTCCACAGATGGCGGTCGATATGTCTGGAACAGATACAGATGGTACGCTGTATGTGTCATTTACAGCCTTTGGCCTGCCGACTGACTCTATAGCGTATACGTCAGCTAGTGTGTACTATCTAAGCACTAGTGATGGTGGAATAAGCTGGACCGAGCCTCAGCGCTTCTCTGAGCTCACTGATATAGATACGGACCAGTTCTATAATTCTCTAGCTGTCACAGAAGCTGGGGAACTGGTTGGTGGCTGGTATGATCGGCGAACAGATTCTTTAGGTATGGAGACGAACTATTATCTCAGACAAACAGATAATGATGGTATATCTCAAGAATTTTCTGTCAGTTCTTTATCGACTGACTTTAGTACCATAGGGCAGCTTAATAATGATTTTGGTATCGGAGAGTATAATGAGATTCTAACAGTTGGCGAATATACTATCCCATTCTGGTCAGACGGAAGAACTGCTGATGGTAGACTTGCAGTCTATGCTTATTTCTACAACAAGAATGGAGTCTCAGTCGAGGAAAAAGCAGTTCCATTATTCCAAGACCTAGTGATAACTGGCCTTGTGCCTAATCCAGCCTCAGGTTACTTTACCTTGGACTTCGAACTACAGCGTGGCTCCACTATTCAACTAAGTCTCTATAATGTACAGGGGCAGAGTGTGCTAACAGAAGCACATAGGTATTACGCTTCAGGAGTACATCAATTGACTATCGATTCATCCGACTTATCAGCTGGGACTTATCTTCTACAAATTAATACAGCACATAGTTATTCCACAAGGAAAGTGATTATAAAGTAAATCATATAGCTGGTGTAAGTTCTTACTTTAATTATAACTAGGCTAGGCTCCTACTTTGATTTAATGAATCTGATCTGCTACATGTTATATTGTATAGACTCTAACCTTTCTTTTCTTTACGCGTGCGTTATTAAGTTGTTCTGCCACAAGCTCTGCTTTGTCTCGAATCACTGCGACAAAGGCACATTCATCTTTTACTTCGATGATGCCTAATTCGTCTTTTTCTAATTCCGCTTGTTTCATAAATAGACCAGCGAGATCACCCTTGGATATCTTATCTTTTCTTCCTCCGGAAACGTATAGAGTTTTCATAACCGGCAGTGGTGGTATG
>CALEAC010000115.1 GCA_937944095.1 uncultured Saprospiraceae bacterium | reverse complement strand
TAATGATCCATTCTTGCAACTGGATACTTATCAAAACCGTTGATCCCTGGTATCAATTCTTTTGTTTGTACTATAAGGTTTTCGCCACTATTGATCAGAACATCAAATCCAGCTATAGTACAATCATCTTTGTCAGCAATTAATTCGATGCGTTCCTCGATTTGTCCTTGCTTGAAAGGATATAGTAAAAATGCAGTTTCAGCATTTAAACCTCTTGATTGTTTGAAGACGATATAATTTTGCTGTTCAGATAGAATGTAGGCCTCGAACTCTAGTCTTTTTTCTTTTTTCTCAGTCGTGATCGTTGCCTGTGCTTGTCCTGCTGGAGATGACTCGACGATAAAGTAGGCTAGGTTTTTATGGTAATGATTGTTGATGATGACTTTATGGCCATCACTTGTTGTGCTATTAAATATAGTACCGATTCTATTTTCTAATTCATAGGTGTGGTCATAGACTATTTCGCCACTATTATTGATGGTAAGCACTCTTAACATATTGTCTTTGCCTTCCTTGTATTTCTTACCAGTAACTTGTGTAAATATTAAACTTGCATGTTCTAGTTTTTTTCCACCGTCTTCAGTATCTGAGTAATGTGCCACTTTGTCTTTTAGCTCCCATGGAATGTCATTGTTTAAATCGTGCTTGGAGATGATTTCGCCTTTCGGTGAGAACAATATGACTTCTTGTGTCTGTGCTTGTGATAGATCCTCTCCTTTTTTCTGATATACGTTAAACGCAAGTAGGTTTCCAGTGGTAGGGCAGAGTGCACTCATTTTGCATTTCCAATGATTCTTCTTGTCCTGTCCACCATTGTAACTGTTCTCCCAATTTAAGTCCACCTCATCAGCCACACCGTAGGTTGGGGTTCTACCTGCATTTTTGTTACCTAAGCTATTTGCAGCGTTTATTGCACCTCCTACTTTTCCCATCAGACCTTTCTTTTTCTTCTTTGCTTTTGGTTTGGATGCTGCGGTGCTGTTAGCAGCTGCTTTAGTCAGTTGGGTTACCCTGAATCCTTTTATCTTATCATTTAGGGAGCCGGTGCGTAAGTCCCCCTTGTAGTAAGCACCAGGCATAACTCTATTTTCGAAGTCAATCCTTTTGACTTGACTTAGCTGAGGATACATTTCTGTAAGCTCAGCATAAGTCCTTATTGTAGATGATTCACCATAGGTTACCCTGCCTTTCCTAAAAGTGATGTTTTGATTCTTGGGAAAAATGAATTGATCGAGCACATAACTCTCTATGTTCTTTGTTCCTTCCGCATTCATATCTACGACATGAAATAGGTTAATCGGATATAGAGGTTCTTCTTGATTGGCCCATTTACCTGCTTCAACCATCTTTTTTTCTACTATGAATGCTTTGATGTCGGTTCCATTTTCTTCTATATGTATTATTTCAAGGGGAGTACTAGGCAAAATTTCCAATGCTCTTTCATGATATGTCTGACCTAAGACAACAAAAGGCATAAGGAAAACGATTATTAGTATTTTATTCATGAGGTGATTTTTATGATTGTACTCAAAATAGCAATTATTTTATATGTTCTTATTAGTAATAAAAGGTATTAACTTTCACCTTAGATAAGGAAACTGATTGACCACAGCAGAATATAAAGAACTAGCGCCGCATATACCTCACGAACCTGGGGTATATCGATATATAGATGCTAAGGATGTGGTTATCTATGTAGGTAAAGCGAAAAATCTCAAGAAGAGGATCTCGTCCTATTTCGGTGAGAAAAAGCACCAAGCACAGAAAACGAAAACGATGGTTAAGAACGCGGTGCGCTTCGAATACACGATCGTCGAAACCGAACAAGATGCGCTGCTTTTAGAAAGTACCTTGATCAAGAAGTTGCAACCTCGCTATAATGTGATGTTAAAGGACGGTAAGAGTTATACCTATATCGTTGTTCGCAAAGAGCGTTTCCCCAGAGTCTATTTCACCAGGCGTGTGTGGAAGGATGGTTCACATTTCTATGGGCCATATACTTCTAAGTTCAGAGCAAGAATAGTTCTAGAAACTATAAAAAAGTTATTTCAACTGAGGACTTGTACGCTTGATTTATCCCAAAAAAATATCGAGGCAGGCAAGTTCAAGGTGTGCCTAGAATACCATATCAAGAACTGCTTAGGTCCCTGTGTAGCCAAAGAATCAGAAGATGAATACAATGAAAAAATCCGTCAGGTCAGAAATATTCTGAAGGGTCAGATTAGACCAGTCAAAGATTATCTGAAGCAGCGCATTTCAGTTTCAGCTGAGCGATTGGAATTCGAAAAAGCACAGGCGTACAAAGAAAGACTAGATCACCTCGTCGATTATCAGTCTAAGTCAATGGTGGTTAACAACACAATAGAGGATTGTGATGTATTCAATATTCGTGTCAATGAAGATTTGGCTTATGTCGCTTACCTTAAGATTGTCAATGGTGCGTTAATCAACTCCGATAACTTAGAACTCAAAAAGAATCTTAATGATGATAGTGATGAGTTATTAAGTTTTGCTATAAGTTATTTGAGAGAAAAATTTAATAGCATCGCTCCAGAAGTTGTCGTTCCAGAGCCTATAGTTCTTACTGAAGCTGTCAAGGTGACGGTCCCTTTGCGAGGCGACAAAAAGCATTTGCTCGATCTCGCTGAGAAAAATCTCAAATACTTTATTCTCCAGAGGCGTAAGGATGAGCTGAAGCATACTAAGAAACAGACGCCTGCAGAGCGTATTATGCGGACATTACAAAAGGACTTAGAGATGGAGGTTTTACCGTTTCACATAGAGTGCTTTGATAATTCTAATATCCAAGGCAGTAATCCAGTCGCTAGCTGTGTCGTATTCAAAAATGCCAAGCCATCCAAGAAGGATTATCGTAAGTATAATATAAAGACGGTTGTTGGGCCAGATGATTTTGCATCGATGAAAGAAGTTGTCACTAGGAGATACAAGAGGCTTATTGCAGAGGAGCAGGCGTTGCCACAACTGGTAATAATAGATGGTGGCAAGGGACAATTAAGTGCAGCCTATGACATTTTCAAAGAGCTCGGCATAGAAGACAACATTGCACTGATCGGTATTGCTAAGCGGCTAGAAGAGATCTTTTTTCCAGGGGACTCTATTCCTTTATATATCAACAAGAAATCTGAATCCCTCAAGCTTATCCAGCAGCTAAGGAATGAAGCGCATCGATTTGCTATTAATTTCCATCGGGATCAGAGGTCTAAGAATGCCTTAGGGACAGAATTGACTAGGATACCAGGAATAGGGGAGAAGACAGCTAATAAGCTACTCCAAGAATTCAAATCTGTCAAGAAGATAAAGGCACTTAGTCTATCTGAGCTCACTGCCTTACTGGGACCTAAGTTAGCAAAGCGTCTTCTTAGTTACTTCCATAAGCAGGCCTTGGAGGAGGAGTAGATCATTTGTAGTGATTTCTTTTTGTCATATTTTCATATGGATAATAAACTTATATATATATTCGCCAATTGTAATATGTAACTAACACATTTACAGTCCCTTTTGCCGATTTTAGAACTCGAATACCAACGAAATTTACGATCTAGCCACCTGATTTAGAGTCGAATATATATAGGAAACCTATAATATGTTCTCATCGTGATATTTAGGACTCAGTTTACACATTAGTAACGAGACTATATCAAACATGCACAAGGGGTTAATTCTAAAGTCATTTTTTCTATTCATTTTTTCACTGGTATTCAGTACAGCAATATTCTGTCACTCCACTGCTGTTGCCTATTGCACCCATAATGGTAATCTTCGGATATATATGGAGCATTGGCATAATGATGCTACTTCATTTGTAGGTGCTATAGTTGATATAACTGTTGTGCTCGATGGTGTGGCGACGAATTATCCTAATGTTCCAGTATCTGGATATATTAATAACACACCGATTGGCGCATTGCCTTGTACAGGGACAATTGGTACAGCAGTAGATGTCTCTTCTCCATGTGGCGCCTCGCTGACTTATAATGATTGGGCCATCTTTGATTTTCCGATTCCTGGTTGTTTTGAGACCTTACAAGTAACTGTTAATACGACAACAGGTTCAGTGGTGCTCCTGCCTGGTTGTACGACCTTATATCCTGCAACAGCTCCCGAAGTCATCGTAGAAGATACGGACCCCCCAATTCCAGATTGTACTGTATTGGTAGATAAATTGGATTTTGAATGCTATGAAGATTTTCCAACTCCATTGGAGATAGCTGCCTTTAATGTTGTGGATGACTGTACACCTATCGAGGACATAGGAATGACTGTTAATGATGTTATAACTTCGGAAGCGTCTTGCCCTCTAGGCTTACCTATCATTTCTAGAGTATATACTTTCTTTGATGATTTTGGAAAACAATCCGAATGTGTCCAAAACTTAGGTTACAAGGATGATACGACGCCACCTAAAATATTGTGTCCAGCAAATGCAACTTTTGATTGCGGTCAGAATCTAAATGCTGAAATCAATGAATGGATAACAACGGCTGTTACGACTGATGATTGTAGCGGATTCGTCGATGTGACAACGAACTATAGTATCAATAGTTTTTCTACTGTGGAGTCCTTGGAGAACAAGGCCTATTGGTCCTCCTTATCTATGAGTGCTATTTCTCTCATCGATCCAAAATTGTTGTTAGAAGAAATGGTCAAGAGTGCCTCGACTGAAGAATTCCGAATACAGGAAACCAGTAATACAACACAATATGATGTTCTGGTGCAAGGTAAGATACGAGCGCGACCAAGTATGGCATATGATTTTTCAGATCTATTAATCTTCGATGATAACAATAGACTTATACCCTATTCGATAAAGGATTTGACACCAGGACAAGATGCGACTATAGTCATGAAGATTCCAGAGCTAAAAGCAGGAATGACTAATACGTTCAAACTGCTTTCGGGCGTTTGTCATGAAATGCCTATTGAGCTCTCTCACAATGTTGATACAGATTTAAGTAGTTCTTCATTCTTTATAGGAAGTACCATCAGTAATATTATAGCCAAGGACCATATTCCATCAAATAAAAATTTGGCAGCAGGTCCGACTGATTGTAAATGTACAGCAACGCAAGGAACCCAATCGTTTGATGTTAACCCATTGCAGAACGCTCTGGATGATGTGGCGTTCTATGCCTACGGTATGGGTGCAGGGGCTTCTGCCAACACAGGTCTAGAATGTAATGATGCAGCCGTTTTGTTCTTGTATGAAAATACGCTGACTTGTGAGATTAGCTTATTTATTATACTTGATGCAGCTGGAGGCGGTAATGCTGGTAATGGGAGTATTGATTTTTATTGTTTGCCCACTTCTGCGACCTTAGATTTTTCTGATGATAGTGGAGAAATATCTGGACTTTTTCCAACTGTCTCAGCAAATTGGCGATGGGCAGATTGCTGTACAGACGGGGCAGTAATAGGCAATGTAGGCTGCGGAAGTACCTTTGATTTTTATCCAATTTTTCCAGCGGGAATCAATACGATTAAGTGGGTCAGTGGTACCTTGGCTGCACCGGTATATCATACTTTTGGTAATATTTCAGATCCGGTCAGGATACAATGTGGGGATTCAAATCCTTCCTGCTGCCCTAATTCAAATATTGTAAATATAACAGAGGCAACCTGTCCATATGATTCTGATGGTGCTATAGACATTGTCCCAGATGTGAGTGGTGGTCCTTATATTTTTCTATGGAGTACGGGAGCGACGACCGAAGATGTTTCTGGTCTGGCTCCAGGTGATTACACTGTGACCATCACAGATGATAATGACTGTGAGCAAGTGAGCACCTTTACAGTAGGCGTTCTGAATAAGCCTATGATGGTCTGCAATGCGACTGAGACTATAGTCATGAGTGGTTCTTCTGCACTGATAGATGATGGACACGTGCTTGGCATAGGTACCTTGTTTTCTATTTCGTATGAAGCTTGTTCAGGCTATGGAGGTATCACTTGTGTTGGTTGTGGGACTTTTGATTGTGCTGATCAGAATACTGTACAGAATATAACCTATACAGTTACGGATGATCTCGGGAATAGCGACTCGTGTACAATTGCTGTGACCATAGAGAACAAGCCTCCAGTGATAACCTGCCCATCGGATTTGAATATAGAATGTGACGACCTAGATAGTGATAACAAAATCGAAAATTGGACGAATAGCGCAATTGTTTCTGACGATTCTGGCAGTGTAAGTGTCGCAACAGATTATAGTATCGGTGGGTTTTCATTTAGAGATGAGGGACCTGAGACTGTTTCAGGTAAGCAATCCATAGTTTCTGGTCCTAGGGATCATTATTATGATCTGATACAGAGTCTTATGATGAGGCCACCCCCTCCGACGAGTGGTTCTCAGGTGGTTACTTTTACTGCTACAGATGAGTGTGGGAACACGGCTACTTGTACAGCGATGATATCTGTCGTAGACAAATCACCACCCATTATAGATTGTCCGACTGATATCACTATAGAATGTGGGGACCCGAATAATGATGCTATAATTACAAATTGGTTAGATAACGCGACTGCCACTGATGCCTGCGATGATGTCGTGTCGATTACTAATAACTTCACGGCCTTATCTGCACAAGAATGTGGTGGTGTTAGTTCTGTAACCTTTACTGCTACAGACAGATCTGGTAATGCTGCAATATGCAGATCGACTATAACCCATGAGGATTCGACCCCTCCTGAATTTCTGATGAAACCACAGGATATAACTGTAGAATGCATTAATCTAAATGGAGGGCAGCCAGCCATCAATGCCTGGACTGCTGCTAATGGCAGCGGGATGGCCATTGATGCTTGTGATCCATCTATAAGATGGTCTTTTGAATTGAATTCGCAAGTAGAGACTTGTGGTTACGCCTATGAGAGAACCTACACTTTTACAATTACAGATGATTGTGGTAATAGTGCTTCTGCTTCTGCAATCGCAACCGTTGTGGATAATACTCCTCCTGTGATTAATCTTGTGTGGGAGGAGCTTATACAAACGTGTACGGTTAATAATGAAATCAATCTGGCTTCTTATCTGGAATCGAATAGAAGGGCAACGGACGTATGCACTCCTGCTGAGGATGTGACTATAGATTGGATATTATTTAATGATGCACCTAGTTGTGGGGGTACGATAGATAGAACTTATTTGTATACAGCTACAGACGCTTGTGGCAATAGTTCTACTGCATTTTTTCACTATGCAACGACGGATGCTGTTGTGCCGTCGTGGTCCAATGTTCCAGGTACCTTAGTTATAAATTGTGGTGATGAAGACAATCCCATAATTATAGCCCAATGGATGCAAAACGTAGAAGAATCTATGTTTGATGCTTGTGGTGGCGCGATTACAATTACAAGTAACTTTTCGGGAAATCTGACAGAAGTTTGTAATCAAAATACAGTCATCACGTGGACAGTAACAGACGAATGTGGTAACTCTAGGACACTATCTAGAACTATAGCTGTTAGAGATTTTGTAAATCCTATAATAATTAATTGTCCAGATGATTTTACTGTTAATGTAGATGTCGACAATTGTTCCAGTAATGTTATTTTCTCGACACCGATAGGTTATGACCTATGTACTAAGGTCGTTACGGTAAATCAAACGTTAGGCCCCGCTTCTGGATCGGCGTTCCCGTTAGGCACTACCTTAGTAAGATTTGAGGCAGTAGACGATTGTGGCCGACGATCTAATCCTGACTGCGATATCAATATTACGGTTGTAGATTCAGATGTACCTACTTTATCTTGTCCATCTAATACTGTAGAAATATGTGCCGATGAAGGAACCTGTGCTTGGATAGGGGATGACAGATTGAACCCTATGGCTATGGAAAACTGTAGTACAGCAAATATTACTTATGCGGTTACAGGTACTACAATAAGCACAGGAAATAACTCAGCAGTTGGCTTGACGTATCAGTTGGGCTTGAGTACTGTTTGTTATACCGTTTCCGATGGAGCAGCTAATACGGCGTCATGTTGTTTTGATGTCATAGTAGAAGATTGCGAAGATCCGGTTGTCACCTGTCCGATAGATCTCTCAGTTGTTTGTGATGGAAGTGGGAATACGGCTGCATTGGCAACATGGTTAGAGACAGCATCGGCTTCTGATAATTGCAGCTCAATTTTTACTTTGACTAATCTTCCTTTTAATACTATTTCAGGATGTGGAGAATCGAACAGTACAGTCTATCAATTTACTGTAACAGACGAAGGTGGTAATCTTGCTCAATGCTTAGCGACTTTTACTATAGATGATACTGTCAGCCCGGTCATCTCTACAGCTGCTATGGATAGAGAATCAGATTGTGAAAATGCGGAGACTGATCTTCTGGATTGGTTGAATAGTCATGGAAATGCCGTAGCGACTGACGGTTGTGGTGAAGTAACTTGGTCACATGATTTTGACGGGCGACCACTGACTGGCTGTTCTGGGAATTTTTCTAGTAATAGTAGTATCCAATCTGGAGGACTCATAGATAATAGCAATTGGACTCTCGGTTCTGGCAGCGAAATAGATTATAATGCTGTCGGAGGTGTAGATGAGAACAACAGAGTAAGTGATGTTGATCCTTTTGGTAATACTGCGATAGTTTGGGAGGCAGGAAATGATGCCACTAGTAATGCAGATGGGGGTTGGAACACAACTACTTTCCCAATAGACAATACGAAGCTATATAGATATTCTGTCTGGGTCAATCGTAAAGTTCTTGGCGACAATGGACGAGCATACTTGGGACTCTATGGATATGGTTCTACTAATGGCGTAACAGATGTTTCAAATAATAACACTACAACAAATCCTTATTTCTATGTTTCTGCCTCTCCACCGACAATGCTTCCTGAAGATGACTGGGTGCTTGTCGTGGGGCATGTCTATCCATATACACATACGGGTACTACCTTGCATCCTGACTCAGGATTATATACTGTGGCAGATGGTAGAATCGGAGATACGAACAGAGATTATAAGTGGTTGCTAGAAACGACATCAGCGTTACATCGGAATTATCTTTTTTATAGTACAGATACAGATGTACGGCAACAATTTGTATATCCTAGAGTCGATTGTGTAGATGGTACTGAGCCATCAATAGATGGTCTACGAGCAGGATATGATGTGGTAGAATTAGATGAAAATACATACTCATCAGTTAGAGTTACGTTCACCGCTACTGATGAGTGTGGCAACATTACAATGACTCAAGCTAGCTTTGATGTGACGGACACAGAGGAGCCATTAATTAGCTGCCCAGAGGGTGTCACTTTGGAATGTGGTGAGGTGTTGAATGAGGCTGTTATAGAATTATGGTTAGAGTCAGCTACAGCAACTGATAATTGTTCTGCCCCTGTCATTTCGAATTCTTATCCACTGACTTTCGCTTCAGATTGTGGTACTGCTGGGTCGACTAGTGTCGTATTTACAGCAACTGATAGTTGTAATAACTCATCTACGTGTTCAGCATTAATAGAAATAGAGGATAGCAGGCCACCCGAGTTTTTAATGAAGCCACAAGATATCACCTTGGAGTGTGGTGCAGAGGATCTGGCTATTTTGATAGCTGAGAATACTAAGAGTTTGAGTGGTGCCATGTTTATGGATCAGTGCTCTGCTAATGTCGATCTCACAGTTGATGTGGATGGTGCAGGCGATGACCCTCAGTGTGGAAATTCAAATATCTTAGAGTATCTAATGACCATTACTGATGAATGTGGTAATTCGACTGATGCGACTTGGTATATCCATATTTTAGATACGACAGCGCCTACGATTACAGCACCTTCGGATATAACTGTGGAATGTAGTGCACCCCTCGTCTCATTAGTCGACTGGCAAGCAGATGCTACTGCTTCTGATACTTGTGATGATGACGTCCCCTATGAAGTAATACTTTTCAATACTATATCTGGTTGTGGAGATACGAATACAGAGGTGTATCAATTCACTGCAACTGATGCTTGTGGTAATCAGGCTACAGCCTTGGCTTCATATACAATCGAAGACACGACTAGACCTGAGTTAGCTTGTCCTAGAAATTTAAATATAGAGTGTGGCGATATAACTAATGATCTACAAATTATAGCATGGTTGGATTCTGCAACAGGATCAGATGGATGTGGCTCCGTAACTGTGACGAATGATTACAATGGCACTTTGCCAGCAAATTGTGGTGGTGAATTATTAGTTGGTTTTGTAGCTACAGATGAATGCGCTAATACGAGGTCTTGTAGCCGTAGGATATTTTTGGATGATACAACACCACCAGATATATTGAACTGTCCGGAGAATGGATTTGAAGTTAATGTTGATGTGGATTTATGTGGAAGTAATGTTATCTTTTCGACACCTCTAGCTATAGATAATTGTGATGTCAGCATAGTGCAAACTGGTGGGATAGCATCTGGGAATACTTTCCCTGTTGGTGCAACTGCTATTGAATATACCGCTACAGATGAGTGCGGAAATCAGGTATTCTGCCGATTCGATATTACAGTTATTGATTCGGATGTGCCTTCGATTCTATGCCCATCAAATCGTGTTCTAGCCTGTGCTGACGAAGGGACTTGTCTCTGGACTGCAGAAGATATTGGTCCTAGCTTGGGAATAGAGAATTGTGAAGGCTATTCTATAGCATATTCGATCAGTGGGATGACCACAGGAACAGGAAGCGATGATGCCAGTGGTACTTTGTTTAATCTTGGATTTAGCACAGTCTGTTATACGATTACAGATGTGTCAGGAAATGCTTCTTCTTGTTGTTTTGATGTCGAGGTCAAAGATTGCGAACAACCAACTATAACTTGTCCTGCTGATAACGTAGTAGAGTGTGATGGTGAAGGTAACTTATTGGAATTGGTAGCATGGATAGATTTAGTGCGTTCTACAGATAATTGTGAGGATGCACCTGTGAATACAAATCAAATATTCAATACGATCAGTACCTGCGGAGGTGGAAGTAGTGTGACGTATGAATTTACGGCAACTGATAATTTTGGTAATACAGCTATATGTGTTTCTACTTTCACGATAAATGATAGACTGGCTCCAGTTCTAGAAACACCTGCGGCTAACCTGACGGTAGACTGTGAGGATGGCTCTACGAATGCGGCTTCATTTATAGCGTGGCTAAATGATAATGGTGGCGCCACTGCAACTGATCTATGTTCTGAAATAGAGTGGTCACATAACTACTCTGAGGAATTGACTGATCTCTGTGGATCTACTGGTGCCAGAACAGTCACTTTTACCGCTAGAGATGAATGTGGTAATCCTATAATGACAACGGCTGTTTTCAGAATAAGAGATATCACTGATCCTGTCATAGCTTGTCCGTTACCTATAACTTTAGAATGTAATGATCCAGTGAATGAGGCGGTGACAATTAATTGGTTATCGAC
>CALEAC010000114.1 GCA_937944095.1 uncultured Saprospiraceae bacterium | reverse complement strand
CAAGGCGGGCTAGGTGCTGGAAACTATACAGTGGTTGTGACAGATGCAGCAGGTTGCGCTATATCCGAATTTGTCAATATCGAAAGTATGGGTGGACCGAGTGCTGATTTCTTAGTCTCTGCTGTCTGTGGGCTGCAATTAGGCAGTATAGAAATTATCCCTAGCGGTGGGACCGGGCCTTATACAGCAAGTCTGGATGGCGTTAATTTCACGGAAATAGCTGCCTACACAGATCTTGTGGCTGGCGTTTATAATATAACTATCCAAGATGCCCTTGGTTGTTCTAATGCTTATACGATAGAAGTTGTCGATGATTCACCAGAGGGCGAAATAGTACCAGAAGTCGACCTGTTATGTGCTGATAGTTTTATCTTAACAACTAATCTCTTCAGCGGGCTTGAGTATAGAGGTTTTCCGGATACACTAGTACAGGGCTCATATGTCGGAGAAGTATTCGTTGAGGCAGGTAATAACTGCCCAGCAATTGTTGATTTCGAGGTGACAGCGCCTCCTGCCTTAGAGCTAAGTAATTACACAACAACGAATACTGATGGTTGTAGTTTCAGTATAGCTGATGTCGTACTCGATATCACTGGTGGTACAGAACCCTATAGTTCTGAGCTAACTAATCTAGGTGACACACCAGTTGGACCATATACAGTGACAATTGTCGATGGTAATGGTTGTACCCTTACATCTGAGATAATTGCAGATGTAGCATACCAACCTATGTCTCTTAATGTAGGTAATGTCTATATCTGTAATGGACAATTGTTTTCTAATCCGACTGTCATAGGTGGCTGTCCACCCTATACTGTAGTCAATTCTTATGACCCTCAGAATACGGCTATTGCCATTGTTAGAGTCACTGATTCTGCTGGCGGAGTCGTTTTTGCTAATGTTACTGAGCCGGAATTCGAGAATATCAGGGTAGAAAATTTGGTCATTACTAATGCGACAACTGTGCCTGGAATGATTACTCTAGATATCGTTGGAGGTGGAGGCACCTATACTTATGAGTGGTATGATGAGAATGATGAACTGATTAGTACTGCCCAGAATTTAGAAGAGGTAGCTGGTCCACAGACAGTGACGCTGATAGTAACTGATGACCAGGGCTGTCAAGAGCAATTTCAGTTCTTTGTTGATTTTGGGACAAGTACTGCAGACTTATTGAGTGATAGCCATGTCAGCTTATTTCCTAACCCCACAAGAGCTCAGGTTAACTTAGAATTTGAGGGTCAGCTGCCTCATCAGTTAGTGGTATCAAGTGTAGATGGCCGTACTGTTTTAGCTGAGACTGTAGTTGTAAGTCTGCATCGTATAGATCTCAGTGACTTTGCCGACGGTCTATATATCTTGCGTGTAGTCTATGAAGATGGCATTATACTTAAGAGAATTATAAAAGAGTAGTTACCAAGAGCTAACAATAGAAAGAGGGGATCGAAATGAATATGTCGATCCCCTCTTTGTTTGCTAATGATTGTTCTAAGATATAATAGGCCAACTGTTACTAATCCGTCATGACTGCGGCCATATCAGGCGCGGCAGCCTGGATCTCAGGTGTCACCTTATCAGAGAATTGAGAAAAGTTATCGTTAAACATTTGAGCTAGGCTCTGGCAGCTTTCATCATAGGCCTCCTTATTAGCCCATGATTGTCTCGGGTCTAAAATTTCAGCTGGGACACCGGCGCAGGCTTGTGGCATTTTCAGACCGAATATAGGCATCGTTTGATATACTGCCTTATTCATTTCTCCATTGAGCACCGAGCTGATGAGAGTTCTTGTGTGCTTGAGTGATATCCTATGACCTGTGCCGTATGGTCCTGAGGTCCAGCCTGTATTCACTAGCCAGATATTGACCTTATGCTCATTTATCTTTTGTCCTAATAATTCAGCATACTGATTAGGATGAAGCGGTAAGAAAGGGGCCCCGAAGCAAGCCGAGAAAGTCGCTTTTGGCTCTAAGACGCCTTCTTCAGTGCCTGCAACCTTAGCTGTATATCCGGAAATAAAGTAATACATGGCTTGCTCTGTCGTGAGTTTACTTAGTGGAGGTAGAATCCCGAAGGCATCACAAGTCAGAAAGAAAATATTCTTAGGATGTGCCGCTGTGCTGCCTTTGAAATGGTTCTTGATATGGTGGATAGGATAAGAAACTCTTGTATTCTGAGTGATACTGGTGTCTAGATAATCTGGTCTCGAAGTCCCAGGATGGAAGACAATGTTTTCTAGTATCGCCCCAGGTCTGATTGCATTAAAGATGTCTGGTTCGTTTTCTTCTTTTAGACCTATGCATTTAGCATAACATCCGCCTTCAAAATTGAATAGGCCTGTGTCTGACCAGCCGTGCTCATCATCACCTAATAGTTGTCTTTCTGGATCTGCAGAGAGTGTCGTCTTTCCAGTACCACTAAGTCCAAAAAAGATAGCCGATTCGTTGTCCTTGCCGACATTAGCTGAGCAGTGCATAGAAAGCACTTTTTCTTGAGTCGGAAGATAGTAGTTCAAAATAGAGAAAACGCCTTTCTTGATTTCGCCAGTATAACCAGAACCACCTATAAGGATGGTCTTGTCGGAGAAATTGATAATCGAGAAATTAGAAGCTTGAGTGCCATCTACGGCTGGATCCGCATGAAAACCTGGCGCACATAGAATCGTCCATTCTGGTTCATAGTCTGTAAGCTCCTCCTTGCTAAGTCTCACGAACATGTTATGCACAAAATGTGCACTCCAAGGGTATTCTGCTACGAGTCTAACCTTCAATTGATAAGCCTTGTCATTGCAGATAGCCGCATCTTTGAGATAGAGGTCCTTTCCGTTGAGGTATTGTATCACCTTCTCTTTTAGAATAAAGTAATTGTCCTTATCGAAGGTCTGGTTGATCTCATTCCAATCCACTGTAGACCTAGTTAGATCATCTTCTACGATGTATCTGTCTTTTGGAGATCTGCCGGTAAATTTTCCAGTCTTAATGACGAGAGTTCCATTGGAACTTAGTGTCCCTTGTTTCTTGAGCAAGGTCTCTTGAATCAGTTCATCTGGTCCGAGATTCCAGAATGCTTTTTTCCAAGAATTGATTCCGAGGGTCGTTAAATCTGCTTTGGTGCTTTTATAGCCTTGTTCTTTCATCAGAGGAAGCTTGTTTTTTCTAGAGGACAAAATAACCTAAAGCCTTCCACTACTGGTTAAGGAAGACTAGGCGCAGCGCGGAATTGGGCTTAGAGGTTATAGTGTAAAATAGACCCAAAGACCGAGTACGTTGACCAAAGAAAGAATATATATACATAAGATATATATGTTAAATTATTGTTAATTTACTTATGTCTAAATGTCGCAAAGTCAATAATTACAAGCTTTCACCAAATTGAGACAAAGTATATTGCTTTTTTGTTCCCATAACAGTAGGCGTATTTGGTATTTGATTCATCTTATAGAATAAAACACGGCTATGAAGCAATCAGCAAAATTTATGTTACTCAGAGAGTTGGACCTGTTCAGATCATTAGATGATCGCCAAATAGACCAAGTAGCTAATCAAGCAATTCTGCAGAAGTATAGTAAAGGTGATTTCCTTTTTAAGGAAGGTGATGAAATTGCTTATGTATATATAGTGCAGAGTGGTTCTGTCAAAAGTGGTGTCGGAGAAAAACTCAATAAAGTCATACTGAAAGAGATCGTTCAGAAAAATGAGATTCTAGGAGAAAATATCTTGTCAGGTCATCGGGTCAGAGCAGAGTTTGCGCAGACACTTACGGAAACCACAGTATTGCAGATGCCAGTCAGGTTCTTTAAGGACCTATTAGAAAAGAACCCACAGCTCTGCCAAGAACTGACGCTAATCCTCATCAATAAAATAGGGAGTCTAGAAACGAGGATGACCAATTTTGTATTCAAAAAAGCTCAAAGTCGAATTGTCGACTTCCTCAAAAATACAGCAATGACCAAGGGTATTAAGATTGGTATCGACGAGGTACTTATCAATCATGGTCTATCACATAAAGAAATAGCCAACATTACAGATACTTCCAGACAGACTGTAGCTAGAGTCCTTGGGGAATTGAAGAAGCAAAACATCATTCACTTCAGCCCGAGGAAACCACACAAGATATTAGTTAGAAATGTTATGAACCTTAGTTGATCGATGTGGTTTTTTGCCCTTGTTTGATTTTTTGAGCAAGGGCATCTTTCTATTTATCTGAGTTCCTTAATCTTACCTAGAAGTTCTGATAAGGCTATGCTCACCCCATAATCCCCTAAAGGGGCACCCTTGGCGCAGGCTGAAGTTCTCCCTTCAGGGAGTTCGAGGACCAGAATGAACATGGTGGTCAGCTATTCATATCATTACTGACAATCGTAAAACTTATATAAGTTCTATT
>CALEAC010000113.1 GCA_937944095.1 uncultured Saprospiraceae bacterium | reverse complement strand
ACACCGTTGTGATCCAGAATGGGGCGTCGTTTCTGGCACTGACGCTTGTGGTGACGAGAATTCTAATCCTGCAGACTTTTCACAGGCATGGTTTGTAACTGACCCTGATAGTGATGATGTCTATGTGGGCTGGGAAAGATGCAATGCTGGAGGATCAGGTACAGCGACCTATGGTATGTTATTCGATGTCGATTGCGATGGTGGGACAGATGTGGTGGTCTCCGTGCTATGGGGTGCTCAAGGTGGTTCATGTACGAATGGCGGCTTTGATGTAGATATAAATGGCGGTTGCAATGCCTCTAAAATGACAATAGGTAGTGCCACGACTGGTACAACTTCCTGTGGTGATTGTTCTAGTGCTGGTTCGTTCTTAGAATTTAAATTCAGCATGCAGGATGTCGTCGATGCAGCAATTACTTGTGGAGATTTCGACCCTTGTGATTGTTCTTGTACGGATATTACTTTTCTAGGGGCCGCTACCTTGGCAGGTGGTAGTCCTAACTCTTCAATTAAAGATGAATTTGATTCTAACACCTTTAGTCTAGTATATGTAGGGAATGAATGCCCCGTTGCGGCCATCGTTATGCCTGGAGGTACTACTGGTTGTGTCGGTGCCAAAACTAATTTCAGTGCAGAAGGCTCGATAGATTTAGCACCTCTTCCAGCTGATGAGACGCTTGCTTACAACTGGGCATTCGGAGATGGAAATACGAGCACAGATTCAGTTAGTTGCAATACTTATACGAGTGCTGGGACTTATATAGTGACACTAACGGCGACGGATTCTTTTGGATGTGTGGATACAGAAACGGTGACTGTAACAGTCTTAGATGATACTCCACCTGCGATTGGTGGCTGTCCTACAGATTTAGTTTTGGAATGTGATGGGGACTATGCAGCAGACATAACAGCATGGTTGTCAGCTTCAGAATCTGGGATATTAGCTGGTTCTTCTGATGATAGACCCGCTACTCTGACAGTAGGCAATGATTATGTGGGTCCGCCCCCAGCTTTGAGCTGTGATCTCAGTGCAGGCCTAACAGTGACATTTACTATAACAGATGACTGTGGTAATACTGATTTTTGTACAGCCGATATATTTGTAGATGATACGTCGATTCCGACGGCTATCTGCCCTACAGATGTAACTGTAGTTATGGATGGTACTTGTAATTTTGATGCCTCTACAGCAGTGACGGGTATTGCTTCTGCCACTGATGCATGTGATGCGACGCCTACAGTAACGCCTAATGATGATACAAGTGGTATGACAGGATGTGCTGGTACAGGTACAATTGCAAGGACATGGACAATAGAGGATGCCTGTGGTAATACAGATGCATGTATACAAACGATAACAGTAGAAGATACAACTTTACCTATAATATCTTGTCCTGATGCTATAACAATCCAGATGGATGCGACTTGTTTGTATGATGCTGCAACTGCTACAACTGGTACAGCTACAGTGATGGATAATTGTATGGGCATAGGCGTAGCAACCCCAACTGATGACCTATCAGGCTTAACAGGTTGTGCAGGTACAGGTGTTATAATAAGGACTTGGGAAGTTGCAGATGCATGTAGTAATATAGCGTCGTGTATGCAGACCATAACAGTCGAAGATGCGACTGATCCAGTTATCACTTGCCCAGCGGATGTTACTATTCCGTTAGATGTGAGTTGTTCATATGACACAGCGCCTGCAATTACTGGGTCTCCGACTGTGACTGACAATTGTGGAGGACTAGGCACAGCGATACCTACAGATGATCTTTCGGGCTTAACTGGCTGTTCCGGGACGGGCACTATTGCAAGGACTTGGATGGTTGCAGATGCCTGTGGGAATACGGCCGAATGCATACAAACAATAACCTTAGAAGATACAGAAGCACCAATTCTGACTTGTCCTGCAGATGCGACGGTACAGTTAGATGGGACTTGTATGTATGATGCATCGCCAGCAATAACTGGGATGCCAACTATAACGGATAATTGTCCTGTAACAGGTACGCCGATATCGATGGATGATTTGACAACCCTGACAGGTTGTAGTGGCACTGGAACTTTTATAAGAACTTGGAGTCTCGCAGATGAGTGCATGTTAAGTGGTACCTGTACTCAGAATATAACTATAGAGGATACAACCTTACCAGTAATAACTTGTCCAGCTGGCATTACTCTCCAGAGAGATGCGAGATGTACTGTAGATACAACTCCAGCAGTAACAGGCCTAGCAACGGCTTCTGATAATTGTAATGCTGGTGTACCTACGTATACAGATGATACCGCCGGTCTAACTGCATGTAGCAATACAGGTACTATTGTTAGAACTTGGGAGGTAGTAGATGATTGCACTAACCTTGCTAGTTGTACCCAGAATATTATAATAGAAGATACGATGGACCCTGTAATGACCTGTCCTGGAGATATAATTCTAGAGGTTGGTGATCCTGCTAATCCAACACTAATATCTGATTGGCTTGCCTTAGCAAGTGCAACAGATAATTGTGGTCCACCAGCTATAACAGATACCTATGATCCAGATGGATTTACAGATTTATGTGGCGTAGCGCAACAACAAGTTGTCACCTTTACAGCTACTGATGATTGTGGAAATATACATATGTGTATGGCTATGATTACGATCGGAGATATGACACCGCCGACAATAACGTGTCCAGCAGATATCGTTCTTGAGTGTGCAGCTGCAGCTAATGAGACGACGATTGCAAATTGGTTGGCCTCAGTAACAGCCAGTGATCCTGGTGGAGGAACAGTGGTCTTAGCTAATAGCTATGACCCATTAGCCTTTTCTGATGGCTGCGGTATGACAGGTGATCAGACAGTCACTTTTACAGCAACAGATGATTGTATGATGGTAAGCATGTGCGAAGCCGTCATTACCATAGAAGATACAACACCACCTGTAATTACTTGTCCGTCGGATGCAATTGTAGCTATGAATGGCATGTGTTCTTATGATGCGACACCATTGGCAGTCGGTAATCCAACCGCTACTGATGATTGTAGTGATGCTGCTGTTATGCTGACACTTACAGATGATCTGACTGGATTGACGGCTTGCTCTGGCACTGGCGTTATTATAAGGACTTGGACAGCGGAAGATGAATGCATGAACACTAATTCTTGTACGCAAAATATAACAGTGCAAGATGTCACGAATCCTGTTATAGAATGTCCACTAGATGTAATTGTTCAGATGGATGCTGGATGTCTGTATGATATCACACCAGCTACGATAGGAACAGCAACGGCAACCGATAATTGTACAGTAGGTACACCCACGTTAACTGATGACCTTACAGGCTTGACTGGCTGTGGTGGAACAGGCATCATTTTACGTACATGGGAAGTGGCAGACGCTTGTTTGAATATGGATGACTGTGTGCAAACAATAACAATAGAAGACAATGTATTACCTGAAATAGTTTGTCCTGCAGATATTGTCATCGATATGGATGGCTCCTGTATGTATGATGCATCAGTCGCCATAACAGGTTCTGCAACTGCAACTGATAATTGCACTGGAATCGGTATGCCCTCTATGACTGATGACCTTACTGGTCTAACAGGTTGTGGAGGTACAGGTACGATTGCACGAACTTGGGAAATATTCGATGACTGTATGAACAGTACAACTTGTATTCAGATGATTACGGTGCAGGATATATTAGATCCGATGATCATTTGCCCAGCAGACCTCACTATACAAATGGATGCGATGTGCATGTATGATGCTTCTGCATTAGTGACAGGTACACCTACGGTATCAGACAATTGTTCAGGTATCGGCGTACCAGTTCCGACAGATGACCTTACAGGCTTGACGGGCTGTGGTGGAACAGGAATGATTGCTAGAACTTGGGAAATAGAAGATGCTTGTTTGAATATGAATAGTTGTGTACAGACAATAACAGTAGAAGATGCAATTTTACCTGTATTGACTTGTGCGGCTGATATCACTATTCCGATGGACGCGATGTGTATGTTTGATTCGGCGCCAGCAGTGACTGGTGTTGCTACGGTAACAGATAATTGCCCAATAGCTCTAGTGCCTGATTATACTGATGACCTGTCAGGTTTGACTGGTTGTGGTGGTACAGGTGTCGTCATCAGAACTTGGGATGTAGTAGATGATTGTATGAATATGGCCACTTGCACACAGCACATTACGGTGGAAGATATAGACAATCCGACAATAATGTGTCCTGCGGATGTAATTATACAGATGGATGCGATGTGTATGTATGATGCGACGCCTGCTGCAGTTGGTTCTGCTACAACGATGGACAATTGTTCTACGCCATCTCTAACACCGACAGATGACCTGACGACACTAACTGCTTGCAGCGGAACAGGTACTTTTGTTCGAACATGGGTAGCAGAAGACGCCTGTATGAATATGGCGTCTTGCATGCAGAACATTACCATAGAAGATATGATATTACCGATGATTACTTGTCCTGCAGATCTAGACTTGGAAGTCGGTGACGCAGGGAATGATGCAGCTATTACAGCATGGTTAGCAACGATAACGGCTACAGATAATTGTAGTACGCCCACGATAGTAAACACTTACGATCCTCAAGGATACACAGATATCTGCGGCTTGGCACAACAGCAGTTGGTTACGTTTACAGCCACAGATGAATGTGGTAATATTTCTGATTGTATGGCCAGTATAAATATTGGTGATATGACAGCACCGGCGATTACTTGTCCGATGGATCTTGTATTAGAATGTGCTGATGCAGGCAACGCGGTGGCAATTGCCGATTGGTTAGCACTCGTCACAGCATCTGATCCCGGTGGAGGCGTAATCACCATTACCAATAATTATGATGCAGCAGCTTTCAGCGATGGTTGTGGGATGACAGGTATGCAAACAGTGACTTTTATAGCTGCTGATGATTGTATGCTGATGAGTATGTGTACAGCTATAATTACGATAGAGGATACAACTGATCCAGTTATAACATGCCCTACCGATGTGGTCGTAGATATGAACGGGATGTGTTTGTATGATATAATGCCTACGACAATAGGTGAGCCAGTAACGACAGATGAGTGTAATACGATGGCCGTCATGAATACGCCTACAGATGACCTTACAGGCCTAACTGGCTGTGGTGGAACAGGTGTAATACTAAGAACCTGGACTGCGACAGACGAATGTTTGAATACGAATACGTGTTTGCAGACTATCACCGTCCAAGATATATTAGTGCCCATGATCAGCTGTCCTACAGATGTGGTTGTTATGATGGATGCGACTTGTTCTTATGATATCACTCCTGCAGCTATAGGTACCGCCTCTGTTATGGATAATTGTCCAAATCCAGGTACCCCAATGTCAAGTGATGACCTTTCTGGACTGACTGCTTGTTCTGGTACTGGGACTATTGTAAGAACTTGGACGATAGAAGATGACTGTATGAACCTCGCTTCATGTATGCAGAACATTAGTATAGAAGACATGATGGCACCAGTCATAACATGTCCGATGATGCTTAATGTAGAAGTAGGGGATCCTGATAACGCGACTGCAATAGCAACATGGTTAGCTGAGGTTACAGCTACCGATAATTGCGATATGTCTGTCACCCTAACAAATACGTATGACCCTGCAGGCTATTCTAATATATGTGGTATTTCAGAGCAACAAACAGTCATATTTTCAGCAACAGATGATTGTGGGAATATAAGTCAATGTATGGCAGATATCCTAATCGGTGATATGACTATGCCTACTATAGTCTGTCCGATGCCACTTGTTCTTGAGTGTGGTGATGCAGGGAACGATGCACTAATTGTTACTTGGTTGGCCTCAGTAACTGCATCTGATTTAGGGGGTGCAATGGTTGTCATAACGAATAATTATGCGCCTGGCGCGTTTAGTGATGGTTGTGGCCAATCAGGAGATCAGGTCGTGACGTTTACCGCAACTGATGAGTGCGGGCTAGTCAGCACTTGCTCAGCAACTATAATAATATCTGATACAACGCCACCTGTCTTAAGCTGTCCAGTGGATGTGACTGTAGATGTAGATAACCTGTGTGGCTATGATATCACACCTATGATAACGGGCACGCCGATACCGACAGATGTTTGTGTAACAATGGGTATAACCCTCGTGCCAACTGATGATCTTTCTGGGTTAACCGCCTGTGCCAACACAGGCACAATAATCAGAACATGGACAGCAACTGATGAATGTATGAATGCATCAGTTTGCCTTCAAAATATAACAGTACAAGATGTAGAAAATCCTGTCATTACCTGTCCAGCAGATATCACTATAACTATGGATGCGACTTGTATCTATGATGCGACAGCAGATGTAGTTGGTATACCAGCGGGGACTGATAATTGCACTGGTCTTAGTACACCGACGTCTACAGATGATTTGTCTGGGCTGACTGGTTGTGGAGGTACAGGAACTATTGTACGGACATGGACCCTATCTGATGCTTGTGCAAATACGGTGAGCTGTATGCAGAATATCACGGTAATAGATGATACCCCACCTATTATTGGAGGCTGTCCGACCTCAGCAATTTTCGAATGCGAACCGTTACTTAGTAGCTCTGTCCTAAGCTGGTTGACTTGGTTAGAGGTTAGTATTGTAGATGCTTCTAATGATAACTGTACGAGTCCAGTTACAATATCTAACAATTATGACAACACGCCACCTGCCGTAAGTTGTGATCTAACCTCAGGTGAAACGATAACGATTACAGTTTATGACGCTTGTCTTAATGAGACTTCGTGTGATGTAATAATATATGTTGATGATTCGGTCATGCCTAACATAGGAACTTGCCCACCGACACAGACTTTTGAATGTAACGCAGATATTGCTACAGACATTGATTCTTGGTTGATGGATGCACAGTCTTCTATTTACACTGGTGTAACTGATGCATGTGATATGACGCCTGCTCTTTCTAATGATTATGCTGGGATAGCACCTGCACTTTCTTGTGATGGAATGACAGGTTTGACAATAGAATTCACATTAGAAGATAATTGTGGTAATGCAGATTTTTGTACAACTGACATAATCGTAACGGATGTATCTCCGCCAGTTGTAACTTGTCCAACTCCGCTACAAATGTTTGATTGTGATGGAAATGAAGCAACAGCCATAACGGATTGGCTCACTATAACTGAGGCTAATTTGGCCACAACCTCTACAGATGATTGTGATCCTACAGTTACAGTTTCTAATAATTATGATGGGACACCACCAGCTTGTGCTGATATGGTAGGAGAGGATGTCACAATTACAGTTGTAGATGATTGTGGTAACACAACCTTTTGTGTCGTTAATTTTAAAGTAATCAATCCTATGGATTGTGCGACAGCATTATTTCTCGGTTTTGATATTTGTGTTTTGATCATGGATGATCCAACTAACGCCATAGCAACTGAAGATTGTGATGGAGATGGAGAAGATAACTTGACAGAATGTACGAATGGAACCGATCCATTGGATCCCTGTAGTAATAGTTATACGACAGGCTCAGAAGTATGTGCAGCGATAGCTGGAGGTGCGATTGGATTTGAAACAGTAGACTGTGATAACGGTGGGGTGACTGATGCGCAAGAATGTATAGATGGTACAAATCCACTAGATCCATGCGATGATATTGGATTGACGAGCGCGTACATCTGCGCTAATCTAGCGACTTATGGTGCATTAGACTGTGATGGAGATGGCGAGGATAATTCTACAGAATGTGCTAACGGCACTGATCCACAAGACCCCTGTAGCAATAGTTATACTGCCGGCTCAGAAGTATGTGCAGCGATAGCTGGAGGTGCAGTAGGGTTCGACACAGTAGATTGTGATAACGGTGGGGTGACTGATGCACAAGAATGTATAGATGGTACAGATCCACTAGATCCATGCGATGATATTGGATTGACGAGTGCCTATATCTGTGCTAATTTGGCGACCTATGGTGCGTTAGACTGTGATGGAGATGGAGAAGATAATTCTACAGAATGTGCTAATGGCACTGACCCACAAGACCCATGTAGCAATAGCTATACTGCCGGCTCAGAAATCTGTGCTGCGATAGCTGGAGGTGCAACTGGGTTTGACACAGTAGATTGTGATAACGGTGGTGTGACCGATGCTCAAGAATGTATAGATGGAACAGATCCCCTAGATCCATGTGATGATATTGGATTGACGAGTGCCTATATCTGCGCTAACCTAGCGACCTATGGTGCATTAGACTGTGATGGAGATGGCGAAGATAATTCTACAGAATGTGCTAACGGCACAGATCCATTGAACCCATGTAGTAATAGTTACGTCTCAGGTGCTGATGTCTGTACTGCAATAGCTGCAGGTGCAACTGGCTTTGCTGGCGAGGATTGTGACAATGGTGGTGTAGATGATACCCAAGAATGTATAGATGGAACAGATCCATTAGATCCATGTGATGACCTCGGCTTGATCGGAGTAGACATATGTGCAGATCTTGCAACTTTCGGAACACTGGATTGTGATGGTGATGGGCAGGATAATACGACTGAGTGTGCTAATGGTACTGATCCATTGGATCCATGTAGTAATAGCTATGCGACTGGTGCAGATGTATGTGCTGCTATAGCAGCTGGAGCAACAGGGTTTGATGGGTTGGATTGTGATGGTGGTGGTGTAGACGATACCCAAGAGTGTATAGATGGTACGGATCCTCTTTATCCTTGCGATGATATGGGTCTGACGTCTGCTGTATTATGTGCAGATATAGCCGCCAATGGAATGACGAGTGTCTTTTATGGTCTAGATTGTGATGGTGGTGGTGAGAATAATGAAGACGAATGTGCTGCTGGTAATGATCCATTTATGCCATGCGATGATGGTGGTTTGACTGCTGTTGATATCTGTGCTGATATACTTGCGATGGGCACCCTAAGCGAGTTCTATAGTGGAGATTGTGATAATGATGGGATCTCTAACCAAGATGAGTGTGCCGCAGGGACTGATCCATTGGATCCGTGCAGTAATACCTATCTGGATGGTGCAGCTGTATGTTCAGCAATTGCAGCTGGTGCAACTGGTTTCAACACGGTAGATTGTGATGGGGGTGGTATCACTGACCAAATGGAGTGCTTAGATGGGACAGATCCACTAGATCCTTGTGATGATATCGGATTAACAGGCGCCTATATCTGTGCTAACCTGGCCATCTATGGTGCCATAGATTGTGACGGAGATGGAGAAGATAATACAACAGAATGCACTAATGGCACTGACCCGCAAGATCCATGTAGCAATAGTTATGTAACGGGTACGGAGGTGTGTACAGCGATTGCTGCTGGTGCAACTGGCTTTGATAGTGTTGATTGCGATAATGGCGGTGTCGATGATGCTCAGGAGTGTATCGATGGCACAGATCCAACTGATCCATGTGATGATCTCGGTCTGACGAGTGCTTACATCTGCGCGAATTTAGCAACCTATGGTACTTTAGATTGCGACGGAGATGGAGAAGATAATACAACAGAATGTACTAATGGTACTGACCCACAAGATCCATGTAGCAATAGTTATGCAACGGGTACGGAAGTTTGTACAGCGATTGCAAGTGGCGCGACTGGTTTTGCAAGTGTGGATTGCGATAATGGTGGTGTCGATGATGCACAAGAGTGTATCGATGGCACAGATCCAACTGATCCATGTGATGATCTCGGTTTGACGAGTGCTTATATCTGTGCGAATCTGGCGACGTATGGTTCACTGGATTGTGATGGAGATGGCCAATCTAATACGACAGAGTGTAATAACGGCACTGATCCACAAGATCCGTGCAGTCATAGTTATACATCTGGAGACCAAGTATGTAACGCCATAACAGCAGGTGCATGGGGTTTTGCGAATGTGGATTGTGATGAAGGTGGTATTACTGATGCAGTGGAATGTATGAATGGTACAGATCCAACGACACCTTGTGATGATATGGGACTCACTAGTGCCGATATTTGCTTAGAAATAATGACTAACGGGGCAGCTAGTATGTTCTTTGGAGGAGATTGTGATGGAGACGGTGAGCCTAATGAACTAGAGTGTACTAACGGTACCGATCCTCTGGATCCATGTAGTAATAGCTATACAGACGGTACACAAATATGTGCTGCTATTGCAAATGGTGCTTCTGGTTTCTCTAATGCTGATTGTGATGGAGGTGGTGTTACGGATGCACAAGAGTGTAATGATGGAACTGATCCATTAGATCCTTGTGATGACCTAGGTGTCACTGGAGCATACATTTGTGCTAATCTGGCCATCTATGGAAATTTAGATTGCGATGGAGATGGTGAGGACAATACAACAGAATGTAATAATGGCACTGATCCACAAGATCCATGTAGCAATAGTTATACGGATGGTATGCAGGTATGTGCTGCTATTGCAAATGGTGCTTATGGTTTCTCTAATGCCGATTGTGATGGAGGTGGTGTAACAGATGCCCAAGAATGTAATGATGGTACCGACCCACTCGATCCTTGTGATGATATAGGTGTGACAGGTGCCTATATATGTGCTAACCTGGCTATTTATGGTAATCTAGATTGTGATGGAGATGGAGAGGATAATACAACAGAATGTAATAATGGCACTGATCCACAAGATCCATGTAGTAATAGCTATACAGACGGTGCACAAGTATGTGCTGCAATAGCTAATGGTGTAACAGGTTTCGATAACGTCGATTGTGATGGAGGTGGTGTTACTGACCTACAAGAATGTAACGATGGTACTGACCCGCTTGATCCTTGTGATGACCTTGGTGTCACTGGCGCATACATTTGTGCTAACCTGGACATCTATGGAAGTTTTGATTGCGATGGTGATGGTCAGTCTAATGCGACTGAATGTAATAACGGCACTGACCCACAAGATCCATGTAGTAATAGTTATTTCTCTGGCTCACAAGTATGTGCTGCAATCTCTTCAGGTGCATGGGGCTTTGCACTGGTGGATTGTGATGGTGCTGGTGTAAACGATGAGCAAGAATGTAATGAAGGTACTGATCCATTAGATCCTTGTGATGATTCATCATTAACCAGTGCCTATGTGTGTAATGATCTAGCAACGAACGGTACTAGCAGTATTTTCTATGGTTTGGATTGCGATGGTGGAGGTGTGAATAATGAGATAGAATGTATGAATGGCACAGACCCTCTAAGAACATCAGATGACTCAGTTGATCTGGGTATACAAAAAAGATTAGGAACTGGACAGCAATATCAGGTGACGAACGGCGAATTAGTGACGTATACACTTATAGTTACAAATTATAGTATTACAGCAGTTGATAACATTATTTTGTCTGATCAGCTACCTAATGGCCTGAGTTTCTCAACGGTGGATAATCCAGATTGGTATTTTAATTCTGGAACAAATAAGTATGAGACACTAATAGCCTCTTCTGAAAACGAATTGCCAGTCGGCGGTCTTGCGAGTGGTAACAGTTATTCTATAGATATCGTTTTATCTATTAATCATAATGTGCCAGTCGGTGAGATACTAACCAACACAGGAACTGTAGGATCGTTTACTGACCCTGATGGTAATCCATTATCTGATACGGATCCTAATAATGACTCTGATACAGAAGATGTAGAGTTTAATCTCAACTTAGGTTCGATCGGATATTCAGTTTGGGAGGATCTTAACGGTGATGGTGTGCAGGGCCCAGGAGAGCAAGGTATTCCGGGAGTAACTATCTATCTCTATGATAGTTCTGGTACGTTTATCGATGTGGTTGTATCAGATGCTAACGGTAATTACCTATTCGAAGGGGTTGTGCCAGGAGATTATTATCTGGCCTTTGATCCGCCACCAGGATACTCGTCA
>CALEAC010000112.1 GCA_937944095.1 uncultured Saprospiraceae bacterium | reverse complement strand
CATCTACACTGACGTAACACAAGAAGGCATCGCTGTCTTTAAGGTCTTGATGATCAGTTTTTGGTTCATGTCTATGTCTTACATCTTCGGTTCTCTTATCACCGCTTCTGGTCAGCTCAGAAAGTTTAATATGATCTTCCTCGTGGGTATTATAGTCAATTGGGTAATGAATCTCTACTTGATACCACGGCAAGGTGCATTAGGCGCGGCAATAGCGACACTAGTCACACAAGCGATGGTCTTTATCGCCCAGTTTTTCTTAGCGAAATCAAGGTTCCAGCTACACTTTCCTGTCACTTATCTCATTAAGATGCTCCTCTTTGTAAGTATAACTTTCACTGTGTTACATATCTCGAAGAACTTTTTGGAACTTTGGTGGCTAGTGGAGGTCGGTCTAGTCGGAATATTATTGCTAGCATTATCAATTTTACTCGGCTTTTTTCGTTTATCATGGACCGATCCCAACTAAAACAACCAGCAACTGAATCAGATGAATCAAAACGAAAGCCTGATAGGCGTTCTTGCCCTTATATATAAATGGAAAAAGCACATACTCGGTGCTTCGTTCATTGCAGCCTTATTAGTGGCTTTACTGTCCTTGACATTGCCTAATTACTATCAAGCATCTACGCTGTTCTATGCTGCCAGTCCAGATATGGCAAGTCCTCAGCCCATCGGTTCTCAGACTCAAAAAAAGAATACCTATGGAACCGATGTCGATCTAGATAGATTATTCTCTATCGCCCAATCAAATGAATTAAAAGAACACCTATTACAAACTTTTGATTTATATACACATTATGACATCGATCCTGAAGATGAAAAGGCCAGATATAAGTTAGCGCTCAAACTCAACAAGCTCTACGATACTGACAAAACTAAATACGATGCAATCAATCTTACGGTAGAGGATACAGACCCCGTCTTTGCAGCACAAATGGCTAATGCGGCACGAGAAAAAATAGATCTACTATCCCAAGGCGTAATGAAATTAAGTCAAAAGAAACTGCTTGCCGCTTACGACGAAAACGTTAGGTCTAAAGGCATCCAATACGCGAAAATCCAAGACAGTCTACAGAGCACTAGAATCAAGTACAATATTTTTAATACTGCGTCTCAAGGCGAAGCATATAGTTCCAGTCTAGTAGAACTAGAAGGTAAAAGCCAGAACTATGCGGCGCAGATAAATTATCTATCTAAGGCCGGTGCCCCTAGAGATTCCATTCTAATACTCAAGTCTAAAAAAGTAGGTGTCGACAATCAACTCACTAAGCTCAATAAAGACATAAGCAGCTATAATGCTGGATACTCTACCATTCTATCTCTAGAGCGATCACTGAAGGATTATGGCGAACAACTCAATATCGATAAACAGAGGTCAGACCAGTTACGGTCAGTCTACGAGTCGAATATCTCTGCAATCCACGTCATAGAAAAAGCGGAAAAGCCTGTCAACAAATCCCGTCCTAAGAGATCGATCTTAGTCATCGGTGCTGCTTTCCTCACGTTTATATTAATGACGCTATGGGTCATCATCAAGGACCAATACCTAAAGAATAATTGGCGAGATCAATTTAGAAATGCTTAAGTCTTTGTCTCCAATTCATCAGAGTTCTGACAGGACTCTTTTTTGGTTATTCGCATCCTTAGTCATCACCTTTTGCGTGGCTTCTGTACTGTTATATAACCCTATACCACTATTGGTCCCTGTGGGTTTATTGTTCACCTTATACGTAGCCGTTAGGCCACGTGATCTTTTCTATTTGTTCTTTGCTTTATTGCCTTTCTCTATAGAGTTTCAACTGGGCAGCTTCGGGACTGACTTACCCTCTGAACCATTAATGATTGCGATGCTTGGTATGGGGATGGTCTATTGTCTAGTCCATGCCCCTAGAATCCATAGTCGTCTTTTTCTGCATCCAATCTCCTTAGTCATCATAACACAATTAGCGTGGATTGCTTTTACCGCTATTTACTCTACTGCGCCTATTGTTTCTCTAAAGTTTCTCATCGCTAAGGTTTGGTATGTTGTCCCATTCTATTTTTTACCACTAGTGCTTTTAACTAAAGAAAAAGACTTACGAAGATTGGTATACTTTCTTTCTGGTGGACTATTTATCGCCATGCTGTATGTATTAATGAGGCATGCGGCGTTTGGCTTTAGTTTCGAATCATCTAATAAGGTACTGCGTCCTATCTTTAGAAATCATGTGAACTATGCGATTATGCTCCTCGCTTTTCTACCCTACTTTGCATATTTGATTATGAGTGGTACGCGTAAGTTTCTTTTCAGTAAAGGTGTTTTACTACTCATCTTATTGTCCGCTATCTTTTTCAGTTATACTAGAGCAGCGCAAGCTTCCGTCTTTCTAGCGCTTGTCTTTTACTTCATCATGAAATTTAGGGCAGTTAAGATTTGTATTGGTATCGCTCTTATCGGTCTGACCTTCGTTGTGATGCACCTAACCACAGAAAACAAATATCTTGATTATGCGCCGAATTTTGAAAAAACAATAACCCATAAGAAATTCGATAATCTCGTCGAAGCAACTACCAAGATGGAAGACATCTCTACTGTAGAGCGATTCTATAGATGGGTTGCCGGTGGGTATATGCTCAAGGATAAACCTCTGGTC
>CALEAC010000111.1 GCA_937944095.1 uncultured Saprospiraceae bacterium | reverse complement strand
ACATTAAGTAGTTGTATTAGCTAATTAAGATCAATCCGCCGTGTATGAAATGCTACAGTGTTACGCTTATTCTATCTCTTGTCTTCTCGTCACTATCTATAGCCCAAACCTTATGGGAAACACATGCATCTACTAACATCATCGGGGATGTCGATGTCTATCAGGACAGAGCTTATGTATGTCATAGAGGTGGCTTTACAATCATTGATCTCAATACAGGAGTGGAAACAAGGTATAATGCTGCCAATAGTGACTTACAAGGTTCTGGTACAGCAGAATTAGAAATTATAAACTTTGGCGAAGCCTGGGTCAGTGCTTATGTCGATGGCCTCTTCTTTTTTAATGGTAAAGGCTTCGAATATCATTATGATATCCATACTGGTGATACGCTTAATGAAGTAAGGGACTTGGTTGCCATCGATGATGAGTTATGGTTTACTAGTAGAGCAACTGATAATTCATTACCCTATAGACAGCTGTTGCGTTACAAGGATGGAAGATTTACCAATTATAAGGATCAGTTCGATGAGGTTGTCACGAATTTCGCTTTTGACCCAGAGGAGCAGTTCTGGCTGGTGTATAAGAATCGATTATACCAGTTCGATGGCGAAATATTATCAAACGAAGTTCTGATACCACATCTAGATTCTATTTCTTTCAATGTCAATGAATACTTTATTGATAGTCAGGGTGGACATTGGTTATCTACCTATGAATACACAACCAAATCTTCTCTGATACAGCATTATTATAATGGCACTTGGAAATCGTATGAGGTACCAAATCGTGAGGTCAATGAATTCTTTGAAATAGAGCAAGGCCATATCGCCTTCACAATGTATAGATATCATGGGGCAATTATAAATGACCAATTTCAAATAGACAGTACGACTCTTGCCTACCCTGAAGTGCCAGCAAAATGGGGTGATGTTGCGGTCAAAACTTACGATTCTCAGGGTGGCGTATGGATCGCTAATTTCGATGGCTATGACGAACCTCAGCTTTATAGACTACATAGTGGCGAGTGGTCTACCTATGCAGATAACACTGGTATTCTTAGCGCCCTAACTAATGAACTAGCCACTGATTGCGAGGGCAATATAATAGTTACTGGTTCTTACTTGATAGAGAAATACAATGGGGAAGCGTGGTCTAAGCTCATAGAGCGATATGACCGTGATGAATGTGAAAGCTTCCAGCATCTAGCAGTCAATCCTATGACTTGTGATATATGGGTAACGGCTCATGGTGGTCTGTGTACGACGATGTATAAGATAGATGAGTCGGGTCCTGAAGAGATAGACTTTGGGCTAGAAGGCTGTACTGATCTGGTTTTTGATGCAGTAGGAAATATGTATGTATGCTACAATGAGGGGTTAGCTAAAATAGATAGTGATGGTGAGATCACAGCCATCTATGACTCCTCTAATTCTCCTGTTGCAGGGCCTTATTCTATCACCTATGCCAGTGATGGTAGTTTATGGGTGGTCGGTTACAATAGATCCAACGGTGGGAGTGATGGCACACTGTTGTCCAGACTCCATGATAACAATTGGACCTCCTACTCCTATGCTGATACACCCTTACCTAAGCATTATATGAGGTCGGTATATGAAGATTCGTCTGGACAAATATGGACACCGAATGAAAGCGGCTTAGTCAAATTTGATGGTAGTCAATGGATTGAATACGCTTTTGAATTATCTAAGGAGCGTTCCGTATTAGCAATGCTAGAAGACCCTAAAGGAAATTACTGGATAGCGACATTGTATGATGGTTTGCTGTATTGGGACGGGTTAGATTATATTAGTTACAAGGTCGATAATTCAGATATACTTGGTCCATGGTGCGAACAACTTGTTTATGATGGGGATGGCAATTTATGGGTTCGACATAATTATGGATTAACCAAAATGGAGATTTCTGGCTCGCTCGATCAACCAGCTGCAAAAGGGTATGTCTACTACGATCAGGACCGGTCAGGTGTATACGGAGATACAGAGCTTAGACTACCTGCAGAAAAAGTAGTGCTCAATGCTGGGGAGAAAATAGCCTTTACAAATGCTCAAGGCGCCTATGCTTTCTATGATATAGCTGAAGCTGTAACACACGAAATTAGTTACCCTAACGAGGACGAAGAGTGGCAACTAACGAGTCAGAATCCACTCGCATTTAACCTACAGGGAGAATCGATCACAGATCTCCATTTCGGGCTATGGAAGGAACATGAATTTGTGACACCTGATCTGGACCTGACGATTGCACCAATTGTCTGTGCTTCACATACTAAGGCATGGGTTACAGTCAAGAATAATAATGTGGATCCATTAGTCGGAATCTTGACTCTAGATCATAGCGCCTTGTTTGGGCAATTGATTATAGCACCGGGGGAGAGTTTCGCGTCGAACTCAACCGTTGTATGGCAGGATATAATGATACCGCCTATGCAAACGAGAACCTATTCTGTAACTTTCGCGGTGCCTGGTTGGGAAACAGTTTATGATGGTTCTGATATAGTAGATAGCCTCGATATCGACCAAGAACCTCAGGAGTTTGAATTCAAGGCCAGCTTAGTTTCAGAGGAAGTTGTTACTGAGAATCTGCAGTCGGTATACTTGTGTGCTTATGACCCTAATGACAAGCTGGTACAATCGAGTGGTGAGGAACGAGAGGATCTTTTTCTACTCGAAGATGCACTTGATTATACAATCAGATTTCAGAATCTTGGTAATTATAAAGCAACTGATGTTGTCATATTGGATACACTAGATAGTGACCTGGATCTAACGAGTTTTGAGTATGTGTCAAGTTCGCATCCCTGCGAAACGAATCTGACCAAGGATGGCATCGTGACCTTTCGTTTTATAGGCATCGATCTGCCGCCAGAAGAAGAGTCCTTGACAGGAAGTCAGGGTTTTGTTAAGTATGCGATTAAGTCTAAGGCAGGCACTCCTACTAATTCAGATATTAGAAATACGGCGAGTATCTACTTTGATCACAATCCAGGTATCAGAACCAATACAACGTCCAATATTGGTGTAGATGAATTTCCTCCTGCTTCCAGTCCTAATGAGTCAGAAAGCCCAATAGCTGTCGAGGTATTCCCTAATCCTAGTTCTGGTCAGGTCTATGTCAAAGGTCCAGACCAGTCTAACAAAAGCATTACCGTCTTATCTAATGATGGCCGAATACTTATAGAGGAGAATACTGATAGGGCGTTGTGGCAGGTAGAGCTAACGACAGGTATCTACTTTATTAAGGTGGTCACAGAGTCATGTCAATTCATAAAGAAAATCATCGTGTCACAATAGCCTTACTTGAATCTAGGTCGATGTATGCTTAAGCCAATGACCTAATGAAGGTCACGACTCTGGCGTTGAATTCTTCTGGTCTTTCGACATTGACGACGTGACCACAATCATCGATGACATGAAGGATAGATGAAGCATGGTCCTTGACAAGTTTTGTGATAGAGGGAAGGAACATATGGTCCTCTGACCCCATGACATACAAGGTCGGAATGCCACTGTCATGTATTCTGAAGTATCGGAGCAGGGGATTGATCTGAGCGGCTAGTCCAAACCACTTTTTGAATTCTTTTTGATAGAGCTTCTTGGCTTCATTGACAAATAGGATGCGGCTCTCCTTATTCTTGTCGCTGGGCATGACGATATATGCTAATAGTCTGTATAGTAGCAGATATGGCACGATAGATTTGAGGCTATTACCCAAGTACATAAGAATCTGACCCTTGAGGTTAAGCTGCATCACAGCGCCTCCCATGATCATCGATGAGCTGCGATCAGGGAATCGTTCCGTAATCTCTCTGACGATGATGGTTCCAAGTGATATGCCAACGAAATGGGTTTTCTTAATCTTTAGGAAGTCCATCACCTCGATGATATCATTCCCGACTTTCTGAAAATTATATTTTTTTAGATTACCTATACTGAGTTCTTTAGACTTTCCGTGGCCTCTAAGGTCTAGTAATAATACATTGAAGTACTTACTGAAGTGTCTTATCTGCTTAAACCAAACGGCACTACTACCACCAGCGCCGTGGATGAAGGTCACCCATGGCTGTTCTAGGTCTAATATGTAGGTTGTGTGATGTAGCACGCTTCTCTAATTGGAGCTACGAAGATACGAATTAGTATGACGGCACTATGAGGAAGTTAGGAAGGACTGTAGATATAGTGAATGCATAACATCAGGGGGCAGTCCATATGCTGGAGTAGAACTGATCTTGACTAACGAGGAGTGCACTCATTTCCATCAAATATTCCTAAATGTAGAAGGCAAAGTTGTATCGATGGTAAATCTATTTCTAGACTTAGTGCTTGCAGGTCTACATAGCCAGCTAAGCCTAGGATAGGTCATCTGGCTTACATAGCTTACAAGCTCTGAACCCAGCAGCTTTTGCAGAAACCATATCTGTGTAGAATTCGACATTCTCGAAAAGTGGTTTTCTAGCATAGCAAGTGCTAATACAGAAGATGCCTGTAGTCTTGACCCCAACGAGATATGAATTCCTGTATTTAGGATCTTTTTCTATCAGAGCCTGATAATATCTCTCTATAAGTCCAGTATCTGATATCTTCGTCATTCGTTTTTTAAGTTATTGTAATACCCACAAGATATGTTATCTAGCAAAGACCCAACGACAACAGCAGCATGGAAAGCACTCAAGCGTCATTTCGAAGCGACTCGCGATATCCATATGAGAGATCTGTTCCGAGCCGATGTTGATCGGTTTGCTAAGTTTAGCTTAGCCTTAGATGGTCTGTTAGTAGACTATTCCAAGAATCGAATAACAATACAGACGATGGACCTACTCGTCGATCTAGCTCAAGAACTGGGTCTAAAAGAAGGCATAGAAAAAATGTTCTCTGGAGAAAATATCAATGAGACAGAACAACGTGCTGTATTGCATACGGCACTCAGGCAACAGTCAGATGCACCGGTTATATATAATGGGCAGGATGTGATTCCACAGATAAGAGCTGTGCAGCAACAAATGGCTGATTTCTGTAATCGTTTCCATCGTGGTGAAATTTTGGGTTACTCAGGAAAACCATTGCGGCAGATTGTTAACATAGGCATCGGTGGGTCTGACCTAGGACCAGTCATGGTTACAGAAGCCCTGAAGCCCTATCAGCAAGCAGGTCTAGAAACTTATTATGTATCCAATGTCGATGGTAGCCATATAGCCGAAACGCTGAAGAGATTAGATAGTGACCAAACTTTATTTATCATCGCCTCTAAGACTTTCACGACTCAGGAGACCATGACGAATGCACATACAGCTAGGCAGTGGTTTCTAGAAAACGGCGGCGGTGAATCTGATATCAAGGATCACTTCATCGCACTCTCGACGAATGAGACCAAGGTCCAGGAATTCGGCATCGCAGCAGAAAACATTTTTGGTTTTTGGGACTGGGTCGGTGGTCGATATTCCTTGTCTAGTGCTATTGGTATGTCAGTGGCTCTTAATATAGGGTATGATAATTTCAGTCTATTGCTGGAAGGCATGGGCGCTATGGATCGACATTTTAGAGAAACAACTATAGATAGAAATATACCTGTTGTGCTGGCTTTACTCGGTATCTGGTATAATAATTTCTATGGGGCTGAGACAGAAGCCATCTTGCCCTATGATCAGTATTTGCATCGGTTTCCTGCCTATTTTCAGCAAGCTAATATGGAGAGCAATGGTAAGCAAGTCGATCGATCTGGAAAGCAGGTCACTTACCAAACTGGTCCAGTATTATGGGGTGAACCTGGTACGAATGGACAGCATGCTTTCTACCAGTTGATCCATCAGGGTACTAAGTTGGTCCCCTGTGATTTTATCGCCTGTGCTCATAGTCATAATCCGATAGGAGACCACCATGATAAATTAATGGCTAATTTCTTTGCGCAGACACAAGCACTCATGAGTGGTAAGACAGAGGCTGAGGTGAGGCAGGAGTTTGCTCGTCAGGGACTAAGCGAAGAAAGCGTCGAGGCACTTGTACCATTCAAGGTCTTCTCAGGAAATAAGCCGACGAATTCTATTTTGCTTAATGAACTGAGCCCCTATTCACTGGGGCTGTTAATCGCGATGTACGAGCATAAAATCTTTGTCCAGGGTTACATCTGGAATATCTTCAGCTATGATCAGTGGGGTGTAGAGTTAGGGAAGCAGCTAGCGAAATCTATACTGCCTGAATTGAGTGATAATCAGACCATTCGTGCACATGATAGTTCTACGAATGGTCTGATCAATGCTTATAAAGAAAAACGTGCTATTTGATGATGACTTGTTTGGTGACTTGCTTATTAGATGTATTGTCAGTAAATCTAATAGAATAACTTCCGCTTGGTAAAGAACTCAGGTCTAGCTGAGTTCGAACTGCTTTTTTGGTATAAAGTAACTTTCCGTCTAAGCCGAAGACTTCTACTGTTAATTCAGACTCTTGTGTTTCTAGAAAAATCATTCCTGAACTGGGATTAGGGCTCATAGCCAATTCGAGCCCTTCTGTTTGCGCCTCAGTCGTATTAGACACAAATTCTAGTGTATAAGTCCACATGTCATTATGTAAGAAATCTGTCTCTCCACCTAAAAAAAATACTTGGTTCTCTATGAGGAAATTGCCTGGTGCCCACCTGCCGATGCCTGGGTGAGGTTCTAATCTAGTCCATGATTTGTTAGATGGGTCGAATTCCCAGAACTCACCAGTCGGTAGATTTTCGTGTGTGTCACCATCACCACTGAGTGCATAACCCTTACCACCATACGAGAATTGTGTCCCTGCAACTCGACCTTGTGAGGGGATAAAGTTCACATAACTCCATTCGTCAGAAGATGGATCATAAGAATAGAAGTCGTTGTATATAGCTGCGCCATGGCCAAATCCCACATATGGAATATCGTCTATAGCAAAATAATAAGGGTGATGTCTTTCTCTCGAAGGGAAGTCAGCTTTCTGTTCCCAGGTGTCAGTTGCTATCTCATAGGCCCACCAATCATTTTGGTTACCCTGAGAATCACCACCTAAGCCTACATATATATGAGTAGACGTTGCGACTAGCGCAGGGTGTCGCCTGCCAGAACAGGGGCAATCAGCTAATTGGGTCCACGCTTCCGAATCCGCATCGAATTCCCATAAATCGAAATATCTTATAGTTGTTTCATTAATTCTCGTTGCACCGAAGCCCACATAAGCTTTGTCACCTGAGGTGACACCATAGGAAAAGCCTCTCTGGCCACCTGGGAAGTCAGGAAGTTGGGTCCATGAATCTGCGATAGGGTCATACTTATATAAGTCTTGTAGATCCTCTGTGTCAGATGATCCAGCCATGACATAGCCGAATCCATTAAGTGAAAAAGTGATCGGATGATGTCTAGGTGCACCAGGAAAGCTGGCCACTTGCGTCCATTGAGCCGACAGGCAAGAACAGCATAGCACTAAGGAAAGAGTTGTAATGATTTTAAAAGAGTTGATCATGGTTGTCGTGTAATTTTAAAAGCTAAGATAGAATATGATTTGTCTATAAATTATGAACTGATTATTCTAAGCCGACAAAGTGTCATTAATAGATACCTATTCTATTACAAACTGAGCGGTGCTAATGTTTATCTTTGTAAAAAAAATATGAAATCGAATACAAAGACGGCCTTAGTTACTGGTGGAACCAAGGGCATAGGCTTAGGTATAGCAGAAGCAATGCTTGCAGATGGGATGAATGTGATGATAACTGGTAGAAAGCAGCGGTCTGTCGATGCGGTGGTCAAGCAGCTGGCTAAGAAATATGGTGACAGTATTATGGGTCTAGCCGCTGATGTCGTAGATATCAAAGATCAGAAGAAAGTCGTCAGTGCCGCGATTAAGAAGTGGAAACGTCTGGATGTGCTTATCGCCAATGCAGGTGTGGGGCATTTTGCCTCTATAGAAGACCTGACTGCTAAGCAATGGAAGGAGGTCATAGATGTCAATTTAACTGGCGTTTTTCATTCCGTCAAAACAGCTATTCCAGCACTTAAGAAGTCCAAAGGCTACATTATAACTATAGCTAGTCTAGCTGGTTGTAATTTTTTTGCACGAGGCGCAGCTTATAATGCCAGTAAATTCGGCTTAGTTGGCATGACACAAGCGATGATGTTAGATCTGAGACCTTATGATATCAAGTGTAGTACCATCATGCCGGGTTCAGTCGCGACATACTTCAATGATCATAAGCCTAATGCAAAGAAGGATGCGTGGAAGATTCAGCCAGAAGACATCGGACAGATGGTCATGGACCTGCTCAAGATGCCTGCGAGAACCTTACCATCTAAGATAGAGGTAAGACCAGCTAAGCCAGCTTCCACTAAGAAATAATATTGGTTTCTTTAATGAGACCATAGGGTAAACTAGAACGTCCTTGTTTTATTTATATAACTATCTTAGTTGGCCCTCAAGTCAAAGCTTTACAAATGAATAAACGCCAATTCCTATCGCTCATCTCAGGTGCGCAGCGCCAAGTTGCAGAAAGGCCAATGCCGCCCGTAGGACTCAGTCCTTATGATGGACCTTGGACTCAGAAAGAAGCGAGACATCTACTCAGTCGGACAGTCTTCGGGCATCGGTATAGTACCATGCAGCAATGCACAGCTGATGGACTAGATGTAAGTCTAGCTAAGTTACTGACAGCAAGAGAGAATGTGGACCTCCCTATTTACTATAACTACGATGATGACCCTAACGTACCTAATGGGGAGACTTGGGTTAATACACCTAATGCCTCTGGTGCCAATGCACGACGTCGGAATTCCCATCGGATATGGATGTACAAGCAAATGTTTGAGGCTGATACTTCTATCCATGAGAAAATGATTTTGTTCTGGCATGAACATATGCCTATCGCAGCAACTAATAGTGCCATTTTTGCGTACAAGTATACTGATGTTTTGAGGCGCAATGCCTTAGGCAATTTCCGAGACCTTGCCGAAGAGGTGACGATTACACCAGCGATGCTCATCTATCTTAATGGCCGTGAGAATACCCGAAGAGCACCTAATGAGAATTACGCGCGGGAGTTGATGGAACTGTTTACAGTGGGTCGAGGGCCAGCCGTCGGGACAGGGGATTACACTAATTATACAGAAGAGGATGTCTTTGCTTTAGCTCGAGCGTTGACTGGATGGCGTTTTGATGCTAGGGATACAGAGGATCATGGGACGTCATTTTTTCTGCGTACAGTTCATGACTTAGATGATAAGCAACTTTCTCATCGGTTCGATAATCAGGTGATCCGAAATGCGGATGAAGAGGAATATAAGCAGGTCATCGATATACTGCTTCAGAAAGAAGCGACTGCCATAAATCTATGTCGTCGATTACATATCTGGTTTGTAGGTGCTGATATCACAGATGAGGTGGAAGAGAATATCATCAAGCCACTTGCTCAGATCATGATGGCTAATAATTATGAGATGAAGCCGGTATTGCGTGCACTACTAGGCAGTGAATACTTTTTTAATGGTGGACATGAAGGGTGCCTCGTTAGTTCACCTATAGATTATGTATTCAAGCTGGTCAAGGCTTTCCAATATGAGGTGCCAGAAGCTGTCAATCGCCGCTATAGTACCCTTAGTCGACTTATGAGAATTGTCGAATCACTAGATCAGACGCTTATGGAAATGCCTGCAGTAGCAGGATGGAAAGCTTATTACCAAGAACCGCAGTTTTCTAAATTTTGGATTAATTCATTTTCGCTGATTCGACGGGAGCAACTGGTAGATGGGCTCATACAGAATGTCAATGACATGGGGCTATCCACCAGTAATCTGCTAGGCCTATTGGTTGATATCGGAGACGATGCTCTGGATCCAGCAGCATTAATAGACGCACTGGTCAGTTTTGTTTTCCCGTTTGTAATTACAACAGCCCAACGAGATAGGCTCCAGGAAGTGTTGCTAGGTGGCTCACCAGAGGAGGTGTGGACCGATACCTATGCAGCCTATCTGTCTGACCCCACAGATATAGATTCACGTCGAACAGTCGAGGGCCGATTAGTCAGATTGGTTGTTGCGATATGTAAAATGCCAGAATTTCACCTTTTATAATCAGATCATGAAAAGAAGAAGTTTCCTCAAGGGTAGTTCCCTTATCGCAGTGCCCAGTATCTTAGGTGGTGTACCAGTTTCCTCTATAGCAAAAAGCTCTCTCAGTGCTATGATTAATGGTGATTCAGATAGAGTGCTCGTGCTTATACAATTGAATGGAGGTAATGATGGATTGGCGATGGTTATTCCGCGAGACCAACAGGATAATCTTGCCGTCGTTAGGGAAAACATATTTATACCAGAAACCGAATTTAGAAATATTACAGACACGGTCGCTCTACATCCTTCTTTGCAAGGCATGGAAGAGCTGTACAATAACAGTAAGTTAAAGATAGTCCAGAGCGTGGGTTATCCAGATCAGAATCGATCTCACTTCAGGTCCATGGACATCTGGCATACGGCCTCTGATGCTGATGAGTTCATTCCGACTGGTTGGGTTGGTCGATACCTGAGTAAGAATTTTCCTGAGTTCCCGATAGGCTTTCCTAATGATGATTGCCCGGATCCATTTGCTATCACCTTGGGGTCAGTCGTATCTGAGACATGCCAGGGCGAAAGTGGTAACTTCAGTCTTGCAATCGTTGACCCAGCTAATCTCAGTCAACTCAATACACCCATAGCAAATGAACTTGCTGCAGGTTGTGGTGCGGAGAATTTAGATTTTATACTGTCTAGTATAGGTCAGACGAACGAGTACGGCACTGTGATCCGCAGTGCCTATGAGCAAGGTAATAATCTCAGCACGAAGTATAGTGAGACTGATGAACTAGCACAAAAGCTTAAGACAGTCGCAAGATTGATTTCTGGCGGCTTACAATCTAAGATCTATGTTGTCAGTATAGGCGGTTTCGACACCCACGCGGCACAGGTTGTATTAGGTCAGCCAACTATTGGTGTGCATGCAGACTTGCTCAGTAGTCTATCAGATAGTATCTGTGCCTTTCAGGATGATCTGAAATTGATGGATCTCGAGCAACGTGTACTTGGGATGACCTATTCGGAATTTGGCAGGCGTATACGTTCTAATGATAGTCAGGGCACTGACCATGGTACGGCTGCGCCGCTTATGCTTTTTGGTTCTTGTGTGACTGCAGGTATTGTCGGTGATAATCCGGAGATCGATAGACAAGTAGGGCAGAACGAAGGCGTACCGATGCAGCATGATTTTAGGTCGGTCTATGGCTCAGTATTGATGGACTGGTTCGGCGCAGCGGAGGAAGATGTGTTAGCGCTTTTTGATCATGATTTCCAGTATATTAACATGGTTATGGGCTGTGAGAGCTCGGCCTCAGAAGATATCGATGGCGCGCAACTAGCGTTGGAAGTCTATCCTAATCCGATGAGTCAGTCATTTAGATTGAGTTTCGCTTCGACAGGAGCAACAGTTCGGATTGATTTGTATGATTCGATAGGTGGTTTAGTGCAGACGGTGTGTAATCGTCGATTAGGTGTAGGCACACACGAACTTAATATAGCTAGTCATCACTTAGTAAGTGGTCCTTACTTCATTAGAGTACAAGAAGGCACTAAGCAAAAGACTGTAAGGATCGTCAAACATTAATCAGGTGTATTGTGCTCTGAATTCCCTCGGGGATAGATCTAGCACTTCCTTGAACTTGCGATTGAAGTAAGATTTATTCTTGAATCCACTATCGAAGCAAATTTCTGCAATCGTCATTTCAGTATTGATTAATTTCCAAGTCGATCGACTTCGTTAAAGGATGCAGTACAAAAATCATCGAAGTATATTAGTGAGAGGATGCAGCTAATTCAAATTTAAGCTGCCATAGTCCACTCTAGTGAACTTGTCACTCAATAAAAAGAGACTGTACTCATTATTTTGAGCCAGTCTCTTTTTCTGCTAATTAGCGTTACTTACAGGACTTATAAAGTGGTCGATTCATTGATAATCCACTCGCCTTTGACAAGTTTAGTCACATAGCAATTATCAGCTTCATGAATGAGCATCTGTCTTTGTTCATCGGTGATATCTCCATGAATTTTTATCGAGGAGTTTACTTCAGTCGTATAGGTGCCGTCTGCATTCCGTTTAGGAACTTGTGTCACTTCAGCATCTACATGACCTAGTTCGATATTATTTCTACGAGCTACATTCCTGATTGTAGCAACCTTGCACATAGAAATGCCAGCCAATACGAGTTCAGTCGGTGACATACCTAAGTCAGTGCCTTTGACTTTTATCGGCTCATCGCCGATGATTGAGTGACGACCATTACTGATAATGGACTGATAGCCTTGAGGTAGATTTGTAATTTTAATTTCAGTTGCCATAATAGTATTTGTTAGTTATTTAATTTCTTCCTGCCATAACGCCACCATCGATATGATAATATAACAGACTGACAAGTCTGTCTATGGTCAAATAGACTTTTTAATGCTCTAGTATTAATTGACACATCTTTTTGGCTTCTTTAATTGGCCAGTCTTTCTGATGTAAATAGCTTTCTGCTACTGCACTTTCATATAATAGATAGATTTTGCGAGATATGTCTTTGGTTATAGTTGAGTTATAATTTGGCATGTTTTCTTTCAAAAGTGAGGCTATAAGCACTATCAGGGCTGTCTTTTGTCCCTGAATTTCTTGTCTGATATTTTGCTCATCAGGTGATATTTCTGCTAGAGTTTTGAGGCACCAGCAACCGAAGAATCCTTCAGTATTATAGATTTTCTGTAAGAAACCGAAAATAGCTAGAATGCGCTGTGGTCCCTGTTTTTGCCTAGACAAATACGCTTTTAAATCTGAAATGAAAGTCGTGTTCATATGATGTAGATAGGCTACACAGATTTCCTCTTTGGATCTAAAATGGCTATATAATGTCGCTTTGGCTATATTTGCTTCTGAGATGATTTCATTTACTCCAGTGGAGTTGTAGCCATTCTGATAGAAGAGGGCTGAAGCTGTCTCTATTATATGTTGCTTAGTGGTCGTTGTCATATCAGTACAAATAGCTGATCTTATAACTGAACAGACAAGTCTGTCTATTGTTTAGGCTTTTTAATTTTTTTCTGAATAACGTACATAGGTAGCACCACTAATTGACTGATCAGCTTGAGCTGCTTCTATCTTTATAGAGAAAATGCATGCTCAGTAATTCATTTTGAACAATTCGACTTTCTATATACATATTGCCTACCGGGGGTTTTCATTTTTTCATTGAAAGAAAATGAAACAAACATTCTAGGCGCCTGCCCACCCACTTCATGGTTCTCTCACTTGGAGCTAATCGCTCCACCCTTCGGGGTCGTTCATTCATATTTCTTAACGCTGCTCCTGCTTTTACGATAGCCACT
>CALEAC010000110.1 GCA_937944095.1 uncultured Saprospiraceae bacterium | reverse complement strand
TTCAAATCTTTTTGTTTCATTTGCAATGAAAATAAATATATGTGGCAATCACTTACATCCCTAGATAAGCTTAATGACATTATCAATCAATCACATAGCGAGGATCAATTGATCTTCAAGCACAGTACACGATGTGGCATCAGTTCTATGGTCCTTAAACAGTTCCAGAAATCAACCAATATAGAAGCGGCAGAAAATATACACCTTCTAGATTTGATAAAGTATAGAGAAATATCAAACAAAATCGCGGAAGCTTTTGATGTGAGACACGAATCACCTCAGGTCCTTGTCATCAAAGACGGTGTGGCTATTAATCATGCTTCACATCATAGTATTTTAGATATACCTGTTCCTAGTTAATTCCCTTTCTTGATCACTTTCATAGGAGCTCTCTTCGTGCCTGTCGTTGCCTTCGGTTTTGTCGTTGTTTTTGGCTGCGTCGTCGTGGTCCTATTCGGTGTATAATTTGTCTTTTTGGGATCAGTAGATCCTGCTCCCTGCTTGTTATGGTCTTTAGAAAATATCTTAAGTAACTCACCAGACGGGATTTGGTCATCTAATTGCATCCCATTGACAATTGCGAGTTCTTCTAGATCGACAGATGGCACACCATTCAATAATAGTATATCTCTAAGTGATCCTGTTTTTGCCACAGTGATGATCTTAATCCTTGTAGGCTGGACGTTGAGCTTTGCAGGGTCTGTCAGTTTAGAGAAATTGGTCATAGTCCGCTTGAAGGTATTCATGTATCTACTGAAGTCACTCTTTTCAGAAAGACCATGAAATACGTAAATCATATTATTGTAATTAATGAAATATGTGATAATTCTAATTGCACTCGCTTGTTGTTGCTGCTGTTGCTGAGGGTCTGGTACTTGATCCGAAACCATTGCCAAGGCCGTAAGCCCGTGTACGGTCGTTCGCTGTGATTCGACGACATTCAGTTTGAATTGTTCGACTGTCGCCTGAGATGCCGCATCTATTGTCTTCTCTGGAGAAACTGTAAATATCATCATTGCCTTACCATCCTGTGGTGCCATCTGGACCTGAGCAGGCGAATTCACTAGTTGCCAATCACTAGGTACTGGAAATTGGAACTTCAATTCAGGATGATAGAATGTGCCTCCATCGACATAACCTTGCTTAGGATCCTCTCCATAGACAAGACCATCTATACGCTTAAGGTATTCCGCTCGGTTTACTTTTAGATTAGTCAATCCAAGCTGGTTTTGCATGTCTTCTGACATCTCATGAACCTTCGCATATCTATTCACCGGATTAGGGTGTGTAGAGAGGAAATCTGGAATACTGTGACCTGCACCCTGTGACAATCGGTTCAAGGTCTGGAAGAAATCGGCCATCTCATGCGAATCATACCCAATCTTAGTAGAATACTCCACACCTAGTTCGTCAGATTGCGACTCATGGTCTCTTCCAAACTTAAGGAATAAGAGACCTAATCCCTGTCCTGCTTCGTTTGCGAATACTCGAAATTTCTCACTGGCGATAACCCCAACCATAAATCCAAGCTGTCCTAGTGTCTGTTGTGTCTGTTGCTTAGCAGAGTGTCTTGCTGTGATATGTCCTATCTCATGGCCTAGTACACCTGCAAATTCAGCTTCATTATTGAAATGAGCCATAATTCCTCTCGTGAAATAGACATAACCACCAGGTACGGCAAAGGCATTCACAACTGGACTATCTAATAATCTAAATTGGTAATTGATATCAGGTCTATGAGATACTTTGCCCATTGCTTTTCCTTTCTCATTGATAAAGTCTTGTAGCCGTTGATCATCATACATTCCGTAGGCCTGTATGATACTTGGATCAGCTTGGTCACCCATTGCCTGCTCTTGATTCTGAGACATGAGCATCAGCTCTTTTTTTCCGGTAACCGGATTCCTAGAGCAACTACTCACCAAAATCGATACAGTGGATAGAATTAGAAGATTATAGACTAACTTGTTCATTATATAGGTTTAGATTATATCTTATTATAGGAAGTGTTAGACACTTATAAAAACTAAGAGCCAAAATTATAGTTTCATATTCACCAATATTATAATTTTAGAAACTGTTTTCAAAGATGAACATCAAAAGAAAGATACCATCATTTTTTACTCTTTTGAACCTGATTTGTGGGTTCTGGGCCATTTTATTGGCTGATTTACACCTTAGCACCCTATTGTTACTGACAGGTATGTTCTTTGATGTCATAGATGGACTAGTTGCAAGAATGTTAAAAGTACAGAGCGAATTCGGGAAAGAACTGGATTCTCTTGCAGATTTAGTGAGTTTTGGTGTTGCCCCAGCGTATCTATATAGTCTGATATCACCAGTGGATCATTGGTGTATGCAGATTCCTGCTTTCTTTATCCTAATCGGTAGTGCTTTGAGGTTAACCATCTTCAACTTAAGACCGCCTACCAAGTACTTTACTGGTCTACCCACGCCAGCCAGTACTTTCTTTCTAGCTGGTCTGTTTATCGGTGTCCAGTTCGATAGTGAAATTATGAATACACTTATAGATTATCCTTCTATCTACGCACTTATCCCTATTGTATTAATGATGCTTAATCTTAGCAAGTTGAAAATGTTTTCATTCAAACAGTTAGGTAGACAAAATATCAACTATAACATCTTCATACTCTGCTGTCTTTTGACCTTTGTATACCTTACTTTTGTAAATTATAAGTTATCAATGCCTATCGGTGTCATTATTTATATACTTCTTTCAATCATCTACAGTCTTAAAGTAGAAAAGTAAGTCAACTCTTATGGCAATTAAAATTACTGACGAGTGTATCAATTGTGGTGCATGCGAACCAGAATGTCCTAATAATGCAATCTATGAAGGTGGTGTGGAATGGGCAATTGCTGATGGTACAACTATTACAGGCTCATATACGCTCGAGGGCGGTGTTATTGTAGATGCAAGTGCACCTCAGGAACCGATAGACGATGATGTGTATTATATATCGCCAGATAAGTGCACAGAATGTCAAGGTTTCCATGAAGAACCACAATGTGCAGCAGTGTGTCCAGTAGATTGTTGCGTACCTGATGAGGACAGGGTAGAAACCATAGAACAATTGCTTGCCAAAAAGGCTAACCTACATCTATAAAAAAATGCCCCTTATAAAAGGAGCATGTTTTTTCTTACAATGGAAGTCTTGTGAATTAGGTCATACACCTAACCAAGTCTCGTAGTCTTCATCAAAATTCTGAAGGGCAGTCGTCATTCCTGCAGTCTTCTTAGGGGATTTTTTGAAGAGCTTTGAAATAAAGTATAATAATCTGTTCATGAAAAAATTTGCTTGTTATATATAAGACGTTGTAAATAGCAAAAAGGTTGGCTGGGGAAATTGATATTTAACATTTCAATAGCAAGTAACCGACATTTACATTAGATTTCAAAAGTAAAGCATCTATTAGGCGGACACAAGTTATATTAGATAATTTTTTAATGTGTTTATGCCTGATATTTCCGATTTTTTAAGATCTTGAGACAGTTATGAAATCAGCAACACTAATTCTATTATTTCTAGCCCTTAGTTCTTGTAAATCGGAATTACCAAATAAAGTGGCTTCTGTCAATCCGCTTATCGAGGTGGCTGAACTAAAATCCCTACTCCAGACTCAATCAGCGCCGCAACTAATTGATGTCAGGACACCAGAAGAGATTGTAGAAGGCAAAATATCAACTGCAAAAGAGATCGATTTTTTTGATGAAAATTTCAGCTCTTCACTTCTTAGTTTAGATAAATCAGTACCATACGTCGTATATTGTCGATCAGGAAAACGCAGTGCTAAGACTTTGAAGATGATGAAAGAAGCTGGCTTCACTGATGTAAGAGACTTAAATGGCGGGTATAACAATTGGAAAAAAGCAAATTAGATTATAAATACAAATAGAATGAAAAAATTATTATTGATCTCCTTCTGTTTCATGACAGCACTTGCAATGCAAGGACAGAAATTAGATTTCTGGCTCGACGCTGGTGTCAAGGTTCAAACTGGATTTACAACCTTATACAATGCCAACACCTCACAAGGGAATAAGTGGGATTTCACAACTGCAACAGGTACTAAATATGGTGGCAAGTTTGGATTCAATTGGGGTAACATTGGGGTCACTTTAGATGTGCTTCTCGGAAAGCATAAGGCCCAATTCCAAGAGATAGACACGTCACCCCAATTCGTAAGAGAAATTTCTGTATCATCAACTGATCTCTACTTATTATTCAGGAGTGCACGTCACAAAGGGTATTTTGAAATCGGTCCTAAGATGTCACTTATTGGTGATATCAGAGACAATGAAGATACCAGAGACCTAAATGATTTATATGAAACGAGGAATCTAGCTGGTGTCTTAGGTTTCGGTACCTATATGCTCGGTCCAGAAGGTGGAAGATTCAGTGGTATTCTTGGATTCAGACTCGAATATGGATTCCAAGACATCGTAAATGATGCTGGTAGAGGGACTGAGGTTGCAAGACAGCCTGTCGCCTACGAGGGTGAAGCTGAGACAACTCATCCAATCTTTGCTGGAATTGTCTTCGAACTGAACTGGGGCATCGGTGGTGTCGGACAAGCTCGTTGTGGAGAAAGATCAAAATTCGTCTGGTTCTAAATCAGAGTAGCAATAATGGTAAACATTAATGATAAAAAAGTCTTCAGAGCTGACTCTGAAGACTTTTTTTATCATGACCAGTTTTGAACACAAGCCACTAAGTCCTGTTGTATAACTTATGGCAACACATATCCTATCTAGAGCACAAAAGCTGAATGCTAACTTAGATGATGTTTGGGCATTCTACTCTTCTCCTGAGAACCTAGACGCACTCACTCCAGACAATATGGGATTTCGAATCATTACGCCTAGACCACTACCCAACATGTATCAGGGCCAAGAAATCGAATACAAGGTCAGTCCTTTACTGAAGATTCCCTTATACTGGAAAACGAGAATCACGAAGGTCCAAGACAAGGTATACTTCATCGACGAACAATTGAAAGGTCCATATAAACTTTGGAGACATACGCATACGTTCAAAGTAGACAAAGACCAGGTCCATATGGAAGACAAAGTCGAATATGCTCTGCCCTTCGGTTTTTTAGGTGATCTAGTTGTGCGGTTCTATATCAAGAAACGCCTAGCAGAAATCTTTGATTATAGAGCCATGAAAACTGATGAGGTCTTCAACCAAATGACTTTATAATCTGACTAAAAGATGCTGCTTTTAATGATGCACCACCCACTAGGCCACCGTCTACATCTGCTTGGCTAAATAATTCTTTGGCATTTGCAGGTTTGACACTACCTCCATAGAGAATAGAAACCTGATCTGCGACCTTTTTATTATACTTCTGACTGATCAGCAGACGTATATATTGATGCATTTCTTGAGCTTCTGCAGCTGATGCAGTGACGCCTGTTCCTATTGCCCAGATGGGTTCGTACGCAATAACCACTTTATCAAAGTCCGAGGCTGAAAGTTGCCACAGACTTGCTGTTAGTTGATTTTCCACGTAAGCTTTGTGAGTTTTCTTTTTTCTGATACTTAGCGGTTCGCCACAGCAGAAGACGAGGTTACTGCCTTCTTTTAGACCTAGGTTGACCTTGTCCTTAAGTATTTCGTTGGATTCCTGGAATATCGATCTTCTCTCAGAGTGGCCTATTACACACCAGTTTACACCAATCGACCTGAGCATAGGGTAAGAAACTTCACCTGTATAGGCACCACTGGTATGTTGAGAGACATTTTGAGCCACAATACTGATTCTAGGCTGAGACTTAGCTAGTAGCGACAATGAGGCTAGATAGGGAAAGGGCACTGCTAAAAAGACAGTGACATTCTTTGGAATTTTTACGTTGGATATATCATAGTATAATTGTCTCGCCTCTTCTGCTTCGAGATTCATTTTCCAATTGGCTGCAGCTATTTTCTTTCTCACTTTTCGTAGTTTGATTAATTATAGTAGATTGTGAAAGTAGTATAAAAAACATAAACCTTGAGAAAGCCAAAACCCTACATACATCGCGACATCAGTTGGCTTTCCTTCAATTATAGGGTCTTGCAGGAAGCCAAAGACAGCAATGTCCCTTTGTATGAAAGGATCAAGTTTCTGGCCATCTATTCGAGTAACTTAGGCGAATTCTTCAGGGTTAGGGTGTCTAACCATAAAAATCTGATCAGAGCAGGTAAGAAAACACTCAAAAATGTCGAATTCGAACCCAATCAGATACTCAGACAGATATCTAAGGTTGTGAACAAGCAACAAGAAGAGTTCAGTCAGATTCTACATGAAGAAATCATACCCGAACTAAAGAAGGAAAAGATTAATATCGTAACCAATACTGAGCTCAACGAGGAGCAGACGGACTTCGTAACCAATTACTTCAATAATAATCTGATACCATACATTCAGCCTATTCTTCTAAGCGGTGATAAGATTAAGCCATTTCTCCAGAATGGTGCTCTCTACCTAGGAGTGTATATGAAAAGTAAGGAAGATAATGACAAGGAGAAGTATTATGCTATCGTCAAAGTACCATCAGATGTACAAGAAAGATTCATCGTGCTCCCATCCAAGAAGAAGTCTAATGACATTATCCTTCTTGACGATCTAGTTAGAGAGATTATACCCAGCATCTTTCCTGGCTTCAAGATTATAGATAGCTACTCGATCAAGCTAACGCGTGATGCAGAATTATATATCGATGACGAATACAGTGGTGACCTCCTATCTAAGATAAAGAAGGGTCTCAAAAAAAGAGATATAGGCCTAGCTTCTAGGTTGGTATATGACAGAACGATGCCTCAGCACTTTATCGATGCATTGAGAATGGTCTTTGAGCTAAGCAAAATGGACTTGCATCCAGAAGGACGTTATCATAACAATTTTGATTTCATGCAATTCCCTGACTTTGAGATGAGCCATCTCAAGGACATCTCACTTCCGCCGATGGCATATTCTGGGCTGAGAGCATCGCTAGATTATTATGAAGCATTGGAGGCCAGGGATCATTTGCTCTATTTTCCATATCACTCCTTTGATAGCGTTGTGCGGTTTTTCCAAGAAGCCGCTGTTGACCCTGCTGTTACTCACATTAAATTAATCCAATATAGAGTTGCTAAGAACTCTCAAATCATGGATGCCATCATACAGGCTGTTAAGAATGGCAAGCAAGTCACGGCTTTTATAGAAATAAAAGCTCGATTCGACGAAGAAGCCAATCTATCTTGGGGTGAGAAGCTGGAAGCACATGGTGTCAATGTCATCTATAGCTTTCCTGGTCTCAAGGTCCATTCTAAGTTAGCTATGGTAAGACGCGTCATCAATGGTTCTGAGAAATTGTACGCCTACTTTGGTACCGGTAACTTCAATGAGGTGACAGCCAAGATTTATACTGACTTTGGCTTATTCACAACAGATAAGAAGCTACTAAAAGAGGCAGAAATGATTTTCAATTACCTCGAAACAAAAAAGAAGCCTAATAGAGAATTCGAATATCTGGGTGTCGGCTCATTCCGACTCAAGGATAAACTAAAAGCACTTATCAAAAAAGAAATCAGCAACGCGAAGAAGGGCAAAGAAGCTTATATGCAGCTTAAAATGAATAGCCTTCAGGATACTGAAATGATAGATTTGCTATATGAGGCAAGCCAAGCTGGTGTCAAAATAGACATGGTGGTTAGAGGAATATGCTGTCTGGTACCTGGCGTCAAGAATCTAAGTGAAAACATCCATGCGATCAGCATCGTAGACAAATTCCTAGAGCATGCGAGGGTATTCATCTTCTGTAATGATGGTGATGAAAAAATCTACTTATCTTCTGCTGATTGGATGGTCAGAAATCTGCACTATAGAATAGAGACCATGGTGCCTGTATTCGACGAATACCTTAAGTATATAGTCAAAAGCATCATGAAGATACAGTTAAGTGACAATGTCAAAGCTCGATTCCATAATCACAAAAATTCCAATAAATACAAGACGAATGACAGCTTGCCTGTGCGGTCCCAATATGACATCTATTACTTTATAAAAAGAAGAGTCGAGAATATCATATAATTCATTTTGTTACTATTATTGCACCCATGATTGCCTTGTTTTCTTAAAGCAAAATGTAGCTAGAATGGAAATTGAAAAGAATATTGAGTTAGAGATAAAGGATAGACTGGGAAACTGGAAGACTATTATCGAAAAGTATAAAAAACCAAGTAGCAAAAAGGCAACTCTTCAGATAATCACGACCTTCCTACCCTATTTGGGCTTATGGCTTCTCATGTATCTTGTCTACCCCATTTCAGCCTGGCTTACACTCTTATTAGCCGTCATCAATGCATTCTTTCTAGTTAGAATATTTATTATACAACATGATTGTGGGCATCAATCCTTTACTAAATCTAAAAAGGCGAATAACATCATCGGCACTGTATGCAGCCTCTTTAGTTCGATTCCCTATAAGTATTGGGCCAAAGTCCATAATCATCACCATGGTCACACAGGTCAACTAGAAGAACGTGACATCGGCGATATCAATTTTCTAACTGTTAATGAATTCAGACAACGTGGCAAGTGGGCTAGGTTCCGTTATCGCGTATTCAGACATCCACTGATTCTCTTTATCGTTGTGCCTATATTCTACTTTACAATCTCAAACAGGATACCCATTGCCAAAGAATTCAGAGGCATGGTCTCTAGGATAAAATGGTCACAGATAAAGAACAATACCTTGATTCTATCGCTGTATCTCTTGGTGGCTTATTTGGTCGGATGGAAACGATTCTTCTTTATACAACTATCAACTATATTCTTATTTTCTATCATCGCGTTCTGGTTCTTTTATATACAACATACACACGAAACAGCCTATCACAATTGGAAAAAGAACTGGGATTTCTTACTCGCTTCCATCAGAGGATCTAGTTATTACAAACTACCCAAGGTATTCCAATGGCTGACCGGCAATATTGGATTTCATCATGTACACCACTTATCTAGCCTCATACCAAATTATAATCTAGAGACTTGCGTCAAGGAGAATCCTATTCTCAATAAGTACACGAACATCATCACTTTCAGAGAAAGTCTAAAGTCCATGAATGCCAAATTATGGGATGAACAACGAAAGAAATTGATTTCGTTTAAGGAATTCTATCAGTTGGAAAAAATGAACTTTAGCTATTAAGCTTTATCGACTTAAAGTAGTCTTTCAGTATAACTGCATTTTTTAGTCTCGGTGTGAATATCTCTAAGACGGTCACACAATCGGGAGCAGCTAAGAAGAACTCTTGAAGACTAGTTTCTAACGTCTCACTTTCGCGGCATTCCATATAATGTATTTTGTACATCTCACAGAATTGCTTTGCATGTCGATCATGTGTTGCTTCGAAAGTGGATTCCAATTGATTCGTGGTACTCGGGCCATCAATATAACGGAAGATGTTGCCTCCTGAATTATTAATCAGTATTACGCTCAGGTTCTTCGGGAGTGTATTAGACCAAAAAGCATTGCCATCGTAGAAGAATGCAATATCACCAGTGATTAATAGATTCTGACCTGAATCTAAATCCGCAAATCCAAATGCCGTTGAGGTACAACCATCTATACCACTCACGCCTCGATTAGCATAGAATCGATGGCTAGGTAGACTCTCAAAAAGCTGTGCATACCTCACTGGTGTACTGTTAGCAAGGTGAATAGCATAAGCTGGCGGTATCTGTTTATAAATTTCAGCAAATACGACCAGATCGGAGTAGTCGCAAGATTGGAGATAACTTTGATGTTGGCTCGCAGCTGAGACAATAAGACGCTGCCAGTTCTTCTGATACTTTTCAGAATTAGAACCTATATCTTCAGATAGAAGGACATTGAAGAAATAGGCTGGTTGTAAGTCTAAGTGATGTGTAAGAGCTTGATAAGTGTCTTCCATGTGTCCAACGGATACCTGAATATGCACCTGAGGTTTATGGCGATTTAGAAATCCCTTAATCTTCTTAGAGACCAGTGGCCCGCCTATGCTGATAAGGGTATCTGGTCTATAATCTTCACCTTCTGACATGCCATGCAAGCACCTATCGATACACTGCACTGAATCTTTCACATGAATATTACTAGTCGACTCAGATAGCAATACTATCCGTCCTGATTGTACCAGCGCCGATAGACAGCTAGATAATTGTTGGTCATGCTCATGTAGACCAACAATCACCATCAGCTTCTCAGACTTCTTCAAGATACCCAGTATCGACTCTTTGGTCGCCTCATCGAGCTGTTTAGTTACGCTAGGATGATATATAACCTTAGGTGGTTCTACTGAGGTCGCTTCTTGATTGTACAAAGGCTCGACAAGTGGTATGTTAATATGGACAGGCCCAGGTCTATCACTTATTGTCAGATTAATCGCTTCATTAACTTGACGATCACTATACCATAAGCCCGTTTGCGTATTGGGCTCTTGGACTAGATCATAGCTTTTCTTAATATAATTATGGAAGACATCAAATTGTCGCATGGACTGTCCGATACCCATATCTATCCATTCAGTTGGTCGATCTGCAGAAATGACAAGTAACGGAATATTCTGATAATAAGCTTCGACAATTGCTGGACTATAATTCAACAATGCACTACCTGAAGTACAACACAACACCGATGGTTTTTTAGATTTAATGCCTTGCCCAAGAGCAAAAAAGCCCGCAACGCGCTCATCATGAATCGTTCTCAATCTGAATACGTTTGCTTCAGAAAATGCAATTATTAATGGGGCATTTCTAGACCCTGGCGAGAAGAGGACGTTCTCTATACCGTGTAGATGGCAAATCTGAACAAGTCTGGCAATATGTTGCTTATCAGTGGTCATAGTTTCTTTGGCGCTTTTATAAATCCAAGCTCCAACATCGGTTCGAGTAGGGTCTTAGCTTTGTTCTCTGTCTCTACCCATTCTGACTCATATTCTGAGTCTATCGTGATACCACCTCCTAGATAGAGTGTACACTGATCATTATAAATTTGCATGCAACGTATGTTAGCATACAACTGTAAATCAGTTGCCCTCACTAAACCCAAATAACCTGTATAGAAGCGTCTTTGGTGGCTTTCTATTTTCGCTATCAGATTAATAGCCTTCTGGGTGGGATACCCGCTCAGTGCAGGTCCAGGGTGTAAGATATCCATAAGCACCTTGGGGTCATGCTCTAGACCCAGTCTAATCTCATTTGACAAATGCATCACCGGCCCTGCTATGACCTCTGAAACATCACTCATCATATAATTAATACCAGCCTTATCAAATTCCTCTCTAAGATACCTATTGATAAATTCATGCTCAGCTTTCTCCTTTGTATTCCACTCTCTGCTTGCTTGTTGTGACACAGGTCTCGTAGCGGCAACTGCAGTTGTTGTATAACAAGTACGATTTCTAGCTAAAATAAGTTCTGGCGTAGAACCCATCCATATTCCGATATTAGGGTCACTCACCACATAGGTAAAGGAAGATTCGTATCTTCTATTCAACTCGCGAAATAACTTGTATATATCTAGGCTTTGATGAGTTACCGATTTACATCTAGAAAGAACTGCTTTCTCAACTAATCCTTGCTGTATTTCACTACGAATTGTTCTAAAGGAATCTCTATAAGATTCCTTTGTGGTATCTAATATATTACAATCAGAATATGGCTCTAAATTAAAGGGAGTATTCTTAGATTCAGCTAGGATTCTGAAACCTAAACTGACCTCGTTACTTGACGTAAATGGTCTTAGTACAAAATCAACTTTTTTATCTACATCCTCCCCTGCTAACTGTATACTATCAGCAACTGTAGCCACATAGTGATCAGTGGTACCTGGAAGAGAATATGCGAGAAAGGTTTGCTGCATAAGTATTAGACAAGCTCAGCTGTCGACTTGTTTTCTAAGTTGAGCTTTAGTTGCATTTCGGTCAATTTTACCATTTTCTGTTTCCGAAAATCGATGGATAACATATATTTCCTTGGGTCGCTCAAAGGTATCCAGAACCTTAGATATATTTTCTTTTAATAAGCTTTTAGAAGACTCATCATCCGATTCGATTAGTAATATGCATTTTTGACCTAAGGTACTATCTGGCATTGAACATATCATATATCGACCACTTAGCAGAGTCGAAATTTTTCTTTCTATGTCTTCTGGATAAAGCTTAATACCACCACTATTAAAGACATTGTCATAACGACCTCTCCACGAAAAGCTGGCTGTATCATGTAAGGTCACAATATCGTTAGTGAGAATTGTTTCTGACATATGATTAGCTGTAATCATGAGTCTATTATTAATATCTACACTAAAGGAAACACCTGGCATCGCATGATACCGGTCCGTAGTTGTTGGGCCATTTATTCGGCGCATAGCAATATGAGTGATTGTCTCAGTCATGCCAAAACCGTGATAGACTT
>CALEAC010000109.1 GCA_937944095.1 uncultured Saprospiraceae bacterium | reverse complement strand
GATGAATTAGATAAGATTATTCTGGTGGGCGGTTCTACTAGAGTACCTATTATCAAGCAAAAACTCATCGATAACTTCGGTTTACCTATCTATGATGAGATCGATCCTGACGAAGTTGTTGCCTTAGGTGCTGCGGTACAGGCTGATATACTGGCTGGCAATAATTCAGATATGCTTCTTCTTGATGTGACTCCTCTTTCCTTAGGTATCGAGACAGTTGGTGGGCTGATGGATACGCTGATACCTCGCAACAGCAAAGTGCCTAGTTCTATGGCTAGGAACTATACGACTTCTGTCGATGGTCAGACTAAGCTCAAAGTATCTGTCTACCAAGGCGAAAGGGACCTTGTAGAAGATAACCGGAAGCTGGGTGAATTTGTCCTAGCAGGTATACCCCCTATGGCGGCTGGAATGCCTAAGATCAAAGTACAGTTTATGTTAGATGCAGATGGTATACTTCGTGCAAAAGCATTAGAGGAAAGATCTGGTCAAGAAACAGAAATAGAAATACGATCTCAGTATGGCATCTCCGAGGAGGAAATGGGCAAAATGTTATTAGACTCTCTCAAGCATGCTGAGACAGATATGCTCAAAAAAAGCCTGACTGAGGCTCAGGTCGAAGGCCGATCTATTGTTCTTGCGACAACTAAATTCCAAGATCAGAACGCAGTAATCCTGAGTTCGGAGGAAAAGGAAGCCTTATCTATGTATCAGGCTGGCCTAAGCGCTGCTATAGAAACGGGGACTAAGGATGAGATAAATCTAGCGATTCAGACACTGAATGACTATTCAGCACCATTAGCCCAACGCGCTATGGATTACAACATTAAGCAAGCGATGCAAGGCAAATCCATCATCTAGAAATTCAAGAATCCTCGTTCTACAGGAAGATCCCTATTGATTAGTTTAATAACCAAAGGTAAGGCCGTCCCGTTCTTGCTTATAGCTCTAAATGCAACATCGATACTTTGCATCACTAGGCTGCATTCGCCTTTGACGTAAGTCGACATACTATGGGTGTATATTTCGATATCCGAAACTGTCTTAAGCTGCGTGATAAATTCGATAATCGACGCTTCATATTCCTTCTGTAATGGATACAAACTCAGTTCTGCTGTTACCCTCATATAATTAGCATTATTTTGTGTGTAAATCTAATACTTTGCTGAAGGTCGGACTTACAGGTGGAATCGGTTCGGGCAAGACCTATGTTGCTCGGCACTTTGAAAAGTTAGGTATACCTGTGTACTATGCGGATGCTAAAGCGAAATATCTAATGAGTTATGACGCAGGTCTAAAAGCAGGGATCAAAGCCTTACTCGGTTCGGAAAGCTATCATCGTAATGGTAGACTTAACAGAGATCACATCAGGTCTGCAATTTTTTCAGATGGCAAGCTGCTATCCAAGATTAATTCTCTCGTACATCCAGCGGTCTATAATGACTTCTTACTCTGGTCAGCACAACAAGACGCTGCCTATGTCATAGAAGAGTCAGCTATCATATATGAGAACGAATTGCAAGATCGTTTTGATGTTGTTATATTGGTCACAGCAGATGTCGAGACACGGATTATTAGGGTAATGAAGCGAGACAAAGCTGATAGACAGCGCGTGGTCTCTATTATGAAAAAACAGCTCAACGATCATGATAAGATAGGATTAGCTAACTTCGTCGTTACAAACACTGACAGCTCAGATATCGTAGCTCAAGTCAAAAATATTCACGAACAATTATTGAAAATCAAATAGAATGGATACTGCAGTTACTCTATCGTCTCAGGACTTAATGCACTTAGAAGACAAGCATGGTGCTCATAATTACCATCCGCTACCTATTGTCATATCACGTGGTGAAGGCGTTTATGTCTGGGATCCAGAAGGGAAGAAATACTTTGATTTCCTATCAGCTTATTCTGCAGTTAACCAAGGCCACTGTCATCCTGCTATTGTCGAAGCACTTACTAAACAAGCAAAGACGCTTACTCTGACGAGTAGAGCATTCTATAATGATAAGTTAGGTCCGTATGAGAAGTACATGACTGAGTACTTTAATTATGATAAAATCTTACCTATTAATTCTGGTGTCGAAGCGGTAGAGACAGCACTGAAGTTATGTCGTAAATGGGCCTATACTAAGAAAGGTGTAGAGCAATATAAAGCCAAAATAATTTTTGCTTCAGGTAATTTTCATGGCCGCACCTTAGCTGTCATATCAGCATCAGTCGACCCAGATAGCACCAAAGGGTTTGGCCCGTATATGTCAGGCTTTGAGGTTATTCCCTATAATGACCTAGTGGCTCTAGAAGCAGCTATCCAAGATCCTAACACAGCTGGATTCATAGTAGAGCCGATACAAGGTGAAGCTGGTGTCGTCGTTCCAGATGATGGTTACCTCAGTGGCGCCAAGGCGTTATGCGAACAGCATAAGGTCCTATTTATAGCTGACGAAGTCCAAACAGGCATTGCTAGGACAGGTAAGCTGCTAGCAACTTGTGGTAACTGTAGTTGCGAATACTCTTGTCAGCATCAGCCAGAGGTCAAACCAGATATATTGATTCTAGGTAAGGCCCTTTCTGGAGGCGTATTTCCTGTATCAGCTGTCCTCGCTGACGATGATATCATGTTGTGCATCAAGCCAGGAGAACATGGTTCTACCTTTGGAGGTAATCCTCTAGCCTGTGAAGTGGCTATGGCAGCTCTCGAAGTCGTTAAGAATGAAAAGCTAGCAGAAAATGCTGAAAAGCTGGGCAAAGTCTTTCGTGAAAGAATGCAACTCTTAGTTGATAAATCAGATCTAGTCACTTTAGTTAGAGGTAAAGGCTTGCTTAATGCTATTGTCATCAATGATACAGAGACCAGTAAGACAGCGTGGAATATCTGTGTTGCGCTCAAGGATAACGGGCTATTAGCCAAGCCGACACACGGCAACATCATCAGATTTGCACCCCCTCTAGTCATTACTGAAGAGCAGATCCATCAATGTTGTGATATCATCGAACGCACAATCACCGAATATAAGGTATAGCCGCTAAAAGACATATATGAAATTTTATTAATATCATTGCGTTAGTTAGATACGTTTCTGATATTATAATGATTCATCTATGCACCCTAGGACATTCCTGTTCCTCATAATTGTACTTATCAGCTCATTTCTACATGGGCAAGAAAGTATACATCTACTTAATAAAGCCTACCTCTTCCCTACCGGTGAGGATCACTTCGATTTGGATTTGTTTGGCCAAGTGATGGCGAACCTGGAGTATGAGACTGAGATAGACGATATTATAGAATTGGTTTCTAGGAGTTCGTTCGAATTAGACGAAACCAGAGCAATCGACCTCTTACTAGAATCAGTAGCTCGGACAACAGACAAGTATCAGAAATATAAGTTATTCAGAGATATCGCTGACCAGTACTTCGCTCGATCAGCTTATAAGCAGGCGAAACAGTTCTATTTGAAAATTGATCCCGAGCAGATACAAGAATCAGGTGATCATCAGACCTTTTTCAACCTAGGATACTTGTATCTTCTAGAGAAAAATTTTGTTGATGCCGAACAATATTTTAATCGAGTGCTAGAGCAGCCTAACAGTCTAATTGCACATGCATCATACTACAACGGCATAGCTACTTATTACCAAGGCAGACAGGATGAAGCATTAAGATATTTTGAGAAAGTAGCTAACCATCCTAGATACAGTGACTTGGTTCCATATTATTTTGCCCAGATTCATTTTCAGAATAAGGCATATGATCAGGTTATCGCCTATGGCACATCAAGTTTGAAGAATATCCGAGAGAAGGACAAAGGAACCTTGCATAGAATGATGGGTCTATCTTACTTAGCCTTAAATAATGATCGGGAGGCGCTGAAGTATCTAGAGTTGTACGAAGGATCTACTAACAAGCTTACAGAGAATGAATTCTATCAATTGGGCCTGCTCAATTACAAAAAAGGAGAGTATGAGAAAGCATCGAAATATCTAAAAGAGACGAGCCATCAGAAAACCCAGATCGGCCAGATGTCCAATTATCTGTTAGGTGCTATTTCTCTTGATCTCAATAAAAAGCCTGACGCCCGATCTGCTTTTTTGCAGGCTTCCAAAACGGCATTCTTTCCAGATATCAAAGAAGAATCAGAATACTTGTATTATAAGATATCAGCGGAATTAGGTGAGGATAGAACAGCTATCCTAGGCCTATCGTCTATCAGCGCCAGTAGTCCGCATTATAACGAAGCTCAGAATCTATTAGCTCAACTCTTACAGAATTCGTCAGACCATAAAGTGGCGATACAGACAATAGAAGGCTTACCTGCCAAGACACCTGCTCTATTAAAAGTATATCAAGAGCTTGCTTATAATACCGGCCTTCGTTCGTTGCAAAGTGATAATTGGGAAGAAGCACGTCTATTCTTTAGAAAATCTAGGGATGTCGAGACTAGTCGAGCACTTAATCAGAAAGCCATTTTCTGGGAAGCCTATATGGATCACGAAAACGGCGATCATGTCGTGTCTTCTAGAAATCTTAAAGCCTATCTAAGTGGCAATGAAACCACTTACAAATCAGAAGCGAACTATTACTTAGCATATCAGGCAGTGGCCATAGGTGACCACGATGCTGCGATTGATAACTTTGCTAGGTCTATCGAGAGTTACTCGAGAGGAACAGGTAATAAGGTTCTATATGAAGATGCCATTCTTAGATCAGGTGATTTGAATCTTATCCAAAATAACTACTCTGAAGCATTAAGGAACTATGACAAAGCCATAGCCGAAGGTGTCCCACAGGCAGATTATATTTTATTTCAGAAAGCAATTGTTCTAGGAGTCACTGGTGATGTCTATGATAAACTAACGAATCTAGAATCTCTGATTAAAACGTATCCAGAATCTAGCTATAAGGATGATGCCATGTTTGAGATTGGAGAAGCTCTAATCGAACTTGGTAAAGCCAATGAGGCTTATCAGATATTCGATGGATTGACGAGTAGTTACAAAGATTCGGAGTTTGTTCCAAAGGCTTACTTACGAAAAGGGTTGATCAGTTTTAACCAAGGTGATATGGAGGCTTCGCTCATTTCATATGAGAATGCGCTGTTGCAGACCGAGGATAAAGAAGAACAAAGAGAAGCATTGATGGCGATGGAGGAAATATATCTCAATGAGCTGAATAACCCCCAAGCCTACTTCAAATTCCTGGAGTCAGAAATTGGCTATGAGTATGAGGATATTACCAAGGATTCGATTTCTTACGAAGTGGCCTATGAACAATATACTCAAGGTAAATATGAAAAGGCAATTACCTTATTCTCGGATTACCTTAAGAAATTTGATGACGCGTTTTTTAAAGATGATGCTCTATACTATCAAGCCGAATCCAATGTCTTACTGAAGCGGTATGATCAAGGACTAATTCTGTATGAAGAAGTGATCGCCTCGAAAGCACCAGAGTATCATAATTCATCTCTGCGTAAGGCGGCACTTATAGCATACAATCATACACAAGATTTCAATAAATCGTTTGAGTATTATGATCAACTACTCAGGTTGACTAACGGGAATGAATTAGAGTATATCGAGGCGGCACTCTATAGCGCATTTAATACCAAAAATGATCAAGGTATCTACGATTACGCGTTTAAGTTAACTTCCCACACCGATGCTGATCGAGCTGCTAAAGCAACAGCTTATTATTATCTAGCTAAGCGAAATGATCGTCTAGGACTAGTCGCGGAATCAATAGATGCTTATCAGAAAGTTATAGAGCATTCTACTAATCATCAGGGTGCAGAGGCAAGTTATAGAAAGGCTGAATTATACTTCGCAGAAGAGAATTATGCAAGTGCGGAGAGCCAAGCATTCGAAACAACTAAGAGAGCAGGACAATATCCTATTTATGTTGCCAAGAGTCTCATCCTCTTAGGTGATATATATGTACTCAAGGAAGATTACCTGAATGCAGCTGCAGCTTATGAGTCGGTGATCGATAACTTCACAGAAGACCCTAAGATTAATACGGAAGCCTCAGAGCGAAGAACGGAACTAGAAACCATCATAGAGCTGAACTCTAGGGTCATGCAAGCAGAAGATCAACTTATTATCAAAAATGACACCTTAGGCAATGAATAAATATTATACCTTCTTAATAGTCATTACCTTTTCGAGCTCTTTGATTTCGCAAGATACGATAGGAATACCATCAGAGAATGTCGAAGTCATCAAAAGATTCGAAGCAGCTGTACAGCAAGCGACTAGTAAAAAAATGAATATCCAAGTAGAGGATGCAACGTCCTCTGAGCTGCGATATAGCTATGATGTCTGGACCACTAAGCTGATAGACTTTGATAGACCTGAGCCTATGATTCAAGCCTTAGGTTATAAGCATGAAACAGACAAAGCAGTGGATATTAAGGATGGCTATATCTATGGCGGTTACGGTAATCACAAAACAGTAACGGCAGGCGCTGCTTATCATTATTACATCGAAGATTGGTTAGAAGCTGGCCTATCAGGAGACCACTTTAGCGTCCATGATCCGATAGACTCCGAGGCTTCAGAATACAGTCATTCAGAACTTGGTGTATACCTTGGCTATTTCTTAAGACCGGGTACTAAAGTCCGCCTTACTGGACAAGGTAATAGGATGAAACACGACTTACCTAACTTGATCTCTCTAGATACATCTTTTGTTCCTGAGTCATTACCGATTAATTATTTTGGTGGAGCACTAGATCTAAGCCATACCAGCTTCGAAAATAAGAAGTTTGTGTCTAGGTTAGGCGCACGCTATGGGAAGATCGATCATGAATTCGATGACTATAATGAAAACATATTATCTGCACATATCAATTTGTTTAAGCAATTCGGAGAAGGGATTGTACTAGATATCCCTGTCAGTCTAGCATACCTGACTGATGGACGAGATTCTGTTGGCAATGTTAGTTATACAGATATCATTTTTAATCCAAATATCAGAGCTGCGAAATCTAATTATACACTTAAACTTGGAATAGAATACATCTCAGGAACAGACCTAAGCTACTTCTCTCCTACTTTCGATTTTAAAATTAGCAAAGTCATAGAAGCAATTAATTTGCGTTTCTTTTCTGATAATGAATTTTTTAGACATTCCCTCAATGAATTAAGTAAAATAAATCCATTCTACCATTCTGCAAGTTCTACGTATAGAGGATATTATAAAAGATCATATAATTTAAATCTAGAGCGAGAGTTGCTAAGTGGTCTATTTGCCGATGTTACTTTAGCGTATAACAACTACAAGAATGATTATAACTTTCGTGATGATAACCTCACACAGAGATATGATGCTGAGGTTGTGAATCGTGATGAATTGGCATTGACGCCACATCTCGAATACGCTGTGAGTGAGATGGTCTCGTTCGAAACTGGGTTGACGTACCGATTCTTTCTGACGGACAGTTTGGATTTATATTACAAGCCTACCTATGACCTTTTTGTCTCTGGATCTCAGAAGATATTAGATGAAAAATTAAGTCTGAAGCAGACCTTATACTATGTAGGAGATAGAAAGTTTGTAAACAACAAAATGGACAACCCTAGGCACCAAGCCTTTGTTGATTTATCATTAGAAGCTGCTTATCAGATTAATCCCTCCTTTAGCATTTTTGCAAAAGGCACTAATCTCCTTGGTCGTGAATATGTTATATGGAATAATCAGCCCGTATTACGAACCCAAGTTTGGGGTGGCTTAAAAGTGCTATTCTAATTATTTTTTGAAACCTATACTTTCTTTAGTGAATAGATCACTATCACTGTGAGCAGATATTTGTTCTAGATCTTCTAGGATTATATCCATGTTAGCAGAGGTGTCATCTTGCTGTGCTAATCTCAGATTCTGATTTTTTATGATGTCAAGTACAATCTTTCTGACTTCTCTCGCATTCCCAAAGTACTTATTGCGCGTTTCATGTAGGTCGATGAGTTCTTCCATAAGATGGTCCTGAGCAGGTTTCTGTAAGTGATAACCGTTCTGCTCTATCATGTAAGTCGCAATAGACAAGAGTTCTTGAGGACTGTAATCCTCAAACTTCAGCACCTTATCGAATCTAGAACGGAGTCCAGGATTGGCCTTTAAAAAGACTTCCATGTTATCTGGATATCCCGCAGCAAAAACAAAGAACTCTCCCCTATTGTCCTCCATGCGTTTCAGGATGGTTTGTATGGCTTCGTTTCCGTAATCGCCTTGCAGACCACCGAAATTACTCAGTGCATAGGCTTCATCTATAAAGAGCACGCCCCCATTGGCTTCATTAATTCGTTCATTGGTTTTGATAGCCGTCTGTCCT
>CALEAC010000108.1 GCA_937944095.1 uncultured Saprospiraceae bacterium | reverse complement strand
TTAGAACTATCTTCTGACCAAGGTTCTTCTTGGACAACAGCATGGACGCTATTCGGTAATCAAGGCAATACTTGGACTAGAGAACTCATAGACTTAACTAGTTATGTTGGTGGCTCTATGACCTATAGGTTTACAGGTGTCACAGAGAAAGGATTTTCAGGAGACTTTGCCTTAGACAATATAACTGTAAGAGCTGGCGCAGCTGCTGCGATTCAGGCAGATTCTGACTTGAGCTTCAGGTCTATCTCGACTGTGACAGAGCAAGTTATTAATCTCTTTCCGAATCCTGTAACTGACCAAATGAATGTTCAGTTGAACGGGGAGGCTAACACTAGGGGAACTTTAGAAATTTTCACTTCATTAGGACGACTAGTTGCCAGCAATGAAATTGAAAATCTGAATTCGGTAACTACGATAGACACAGAAGTATTAAGGTCTAACCAGATATACATTTGTAAGATCAAGACAGAGAAGGGTACTTCGTATTTCAAGAGATTCTTGAAAATATAACCAAAGCAATTATATCTCTAACTAAAGAGGCTGTCTCATAACTGAGTCAGTCTCTTTTTTATTTGCTCATATCTATTTATCTTGTAATATGAGCAAACGCAGCAGAAAACCTACGTTCAAGCCCTACGATCCGGATCAACTAAGCTTACTGCCTCCCAGCTTAGATGAGATGATTCCAGACAACCATGTAGTTAGGATAGTAAGATCAGTAATAGATCAGCTGAACATAGATGACATTCTAAAAAAGTACAAAGGAGGCGGTGCCAGTTCCTACCACCCTAAGCTGATGTTAAAGATTCTGGTCTATGGCTATCTAAGCAACACCTATTCCTCTCGTAAGATCGAACAGGCAGCACAAAGCAACATACATTATATGTGGCTAGCTGGAATGGAAACACCAGACCACAATACGATCAATCATAGTCCCTCCTATCCATAAAATGAAAAGAGGCTATCCCTTGCGAGACAGCCTTTTTTTGTTGATTACAATTTCTCTTTAAAAATGAGTCGGAGTTTGTAGGATAGTAATATTCAATGGTCTCAAAAGTTAGTTGAATCTATGGACTTTAGTCCACCACTTTAGTTTCTAAAAATTTCCCTAAATTGTTAATATGGGAAAACGTAAGAGATGAGGTTCCCCCCATTGTTAGGACAGATAGTTAATGAATTTTAGTGAATAATTCCCAATATAGGTTTTGCATATCAAGAATTCATTGTGGTGCATTTGATGTACTATTTAGGGTAATGAATAGGCAAAATGGGGTAAACCTGACAAACTTGTTAGTTCTAGTTCCTACACCATAAAGCAGTGGAGTCAATTTTTGCATTTAACGGATAGAACGCTTCAGCGATATAAAAAAGAACAAAAGCGTTTCGAACCTATACAATCAGAAAGAATCATCGAGATTGCCAAACTCCAGAATAAAGGGCAAGAGGTCCTTGGCTCTGAATTAAGTTACAATGTGTGGATGAATACTAAGCTAATAGCCCTAGGAAATATAGCGCCTATCGAGTATTTAGATAGCTCTTTTGGTATCGATATATTGATGGAAGAGTTAGGGCGAATAGAGCATGGTATTCTAGTATGATCGTTTTTCGTTTGACCAAGAAAAAGTATAGCAAAGAGCTAAGTTGGATTGGCGCTGAAATCTATGGTGGTAGATGGAATAGCAAGGGCCGCAGAGTGGTCTACACTTCAGAAAGTCGCGCCTTAAGTACCGCTGAAATAGCAGTCCATGTACCTCTAGGAATCACACCTCAAGATTACTTCCTTCAGACTATCGAATTGCCTGATATAGATATACCTAAGATTGATATAGAAATCTTAGACCCCGATTGGGCCTGTTTTCCGCACCACCCATCTACCAAGTATCTCGGAGATGAATTCTTGGAATCTAGTGCTGCTCTAGTACTCAAAGTACCTTCTGTCGTTGTACCAGGTGATCACAACTATTTATTAAACCCATTGCATACTGGCTTCAGCAAGGTAAAGCTTATAAAAGTGGAACCATTTAACTTCGATACAAGACTATTCGAGCACTAGGAGTTATCGACCAAATAAGTATAAAAAAAGAGCCACTCCAGTTAAGAAGTAGCTCCGATATTTGTCTTATATGTTGTGAATCTTACTTTGCGAAATCCTGAAAATTCTGCGTCTTGTATGCTTCAGTACTTGTGTATTCTAACTGAGGGACCAATTGCTCCACTTTCTGATATCCTGGTGTCAACATGACCCTATGGAAGTTCTCATCGAGTATTACAAAGGCAGGATAGCCCATTCTGCCATCGAGAAGAGCATACGCTAATTGGTGTGAGCCTTTTCGGCCTTGCTTCACAAAACTAAATTTGCTGCCATTGAAGTCAATATCTTCTTTCATCTCTGCATCTAATTTGATTGCATAGAAGTTGTCGTTGAGTTCTTTGATAACAGCTGGGTCTTGGAAGGTGGTCTTATCCATTTTCTTGCACCAGCCACACCAGTCTGTGTAGACGTCTATGAATATTTTCTTCTTATCTGTCTTATTGGCTACAGCAGCTTCTGACCATGACATCCAGTTGATGGATGCTGTTTCTGTTGCAGCTTCAGTTTGAGTAAGGTCTTTAGTTAGTTGGCCATCTTGAGCAGAAAGTGACCAGAAAGTCAACATTATGAATGTTACAGCGATATATCTCATCTAATTAGTTATTTCTAACAAAGATAAGGCTTCGCTACTATTATGATCGTTAAGCTTAATATAATATTTGAGAGATCGTCGCTATTGTCGGCGAGCCATATCCAAGAAATGACCTTACCTTTGGGGCTTACTGGATTGTAGATATTATGTATGAATTCCATAAGGATAAGAAGAGATATTTTGAGTGGCAACGACAGGTCGGTCAGAACCACATACAACCTTTTATTTCTGCACAGGGCCCTATCATGCCTGGAGCCAAGGTATTAGAGATCGGTTGTGCTCAGGCTGGTGTGCTGAAGTCATTCATAGACGCAGGATTCCAGGGTACAGGCATCGAACTCAGTCCTAAGTGGGTCGTCTTAGCGAAGGAATTCTTAGCTGAAGAAATACAAGAGGGCAGAGCCCAGATTATCAATAAGAACATCTATGATATAGATACGAGTCAAGAGCCAGACTTGGTCTTTGATATCATTATACTCAAGGATGTGATCGAACATATCTTCCATCAGGAAAAGTTCATGCAACATATGCATAAGCTTCTCAGACCAAGGGGGCGTGTGTTCTTTGGGTTCCCACCATGGCAGATGCCCTTCGGTGGTCACCAGCAGATCTGCCAGAGTCGCGCCTTGAAGTACTTGCCTTTCTTTCATCTACTCCCTAAGGGTATCTATAAGTTAATCTTCAAAGTCTTTGGCGAAAAGCCAAAAAAGATACAAGAGTTACTTGAGATCAAGGAGACGGGGCTATCCATAGAACGCTTCGAGAAAATCTGTGATCAGGCTGGCTATCAGATACTGCATAAAACCCATTTCTTAATCAATCCGGTGTATGCTTTTAAATTTGGGCTGAAGCCAAGAGAACAGTTAGGTCTGATTTCAGCTATTCCATATCTCAGGAATTTCATGACAACGGCCGTATATTACTTGATAGCCCAGAAAGAATGAAAAAGAACCGCTGCGAATGGTGTCTCAAAGATGACCTCTACATGTCCTATCATGATGACGTATGGGGTGTACCCGTCTATGCGGATGATGAGCTATTCGAGTACCTCAATCTCGAAGGCGCTCAGGCAGGTCTGAGCTGGTATACGGTGCTAAAGAAAATCGACACATATCATAAAGCCTTTGACGGTTGGGATGCACAAAAAATTATCAAGTACACCGATAAGGACATCGCTAGATTACTTGCTGATCCTGGTGTCATCAGAAATAAGCTCAAGGTCAAGGCCGTCATTACAAATGCCAAAGCCTACCTCGATCTGAAGGCACAATCATCACTCTCCGATTATCTTTGGAACTTTGTGGACGGCACACCTATCGTTAATAATTGGAAAGATCTGTCAGAAATCCCAGCCGAGACAGTACTCTCAAAGACAATCTCAAAGGACCTCAAGAAGAAAGGCTTCAAGTTCGTCGGTCCGACGATTGTCTATGCTTTTATGCAGGCTGTTGGCATGGTCGATGATCATGTGGTCAGTTGTTGGAAACGGAAATAGTTCACTAATGCTGATTCAACCAGAATCATTCCATTTTATTGGCAGACGCTAACACTTAGATTCTTATGTGTTGTCGAACGCGACGACCTGAGAGTTATCCTTAAGCAACTTTCTCATTATTGCACAAATCTCTTTACGAGTTTGTGCCCCGTAGTTCTGTAGTTCTTGAGATTCCAGATCGATTGCATAAAACAGTCATTGTGCAATGTCCGCTTAGGTGCATCTTAGATAATATTATTTTTTGGTCAAAGACCTGACTTATCTTCTAATATTTCATCAATATCAACTTTTAGTTGAGATAAGCTTTTACTTTTTGTTTTCCAGACAATTTCAAGATCTATTTTGTAATAATTATGGACTAATTTGTGTCTGAGCCCTTCTATTTTTCTCCATTCGATCTTATCATATATTTCTTTAGTTTCATCTGATATTTTGTATGCAGCTTCTCCAATAATCTCAAGATTTTTGAATACAGCATCTTGAATCATTTCGTTTTTTTCGAACCCATCAAAATCTACATCCTTCGTATACCTGTCAATTTTTTCTAT
>CALEAC010000107.1 GCA_937944095.1 uncultured Saprospiraceae bacterium | reverse complement strand
TACTTAATGAAAGAAGAAATAAAGCTGCCGTAGCAGTAGATAATGCTAGAAAATTTCAAATGAGCTTACTCATAGAACTGGCAAAAATCTATCACTCTAAAGACTGGACGATGCAACTGCATCTAGGTTCTATAAGGAATAATAACACGAGACTCATGAGAGAAATCGGTGCTGATGTCGGTGCAGATAGCATAGGTGACTTTTCTCAGAGCAGAGGGCTTTCATTTTTTCTAGATCTTCTTGATAATGAAAGTAAACTGGCAAAGACTATTCTGTATAATCTCAATCCTCGGGATAATGAAGTCTTTGCATCGATGGCTGGAAACTATAATGATGATAGCATCGCAGGTAAAATACAATGGGGGTCAGCCTGGTGGTTTTTGGATCAGAAAGATGGGATCGAAAAGCAACTCAATGTACTTAGCAATATGGGATTGTTGTCTCGGTTTATAGGTATGCTAACAGATAGTAGAAGCTTCCTCTCATTTCCACGACACGAATATTTTAGACGAATCTTATGTAATCTCATAGCTGAAGATATCGTAAATGGTGAACTACCTAATGATATGGAATGGTTAGGTTCGATGGTAGAAAATATTTGTTATTACAATGCTAAGAACTATTTCAAATTCGATCATACAAAAGATGAGATAGCAGTTTGATTACAAACTGCCTGAAATACAGATGAAAAGACTTATCGCGTATATTATACTTATCATAGGAATGACGTCCTCATGTCAACAGCTTGGAGACAAAAAAGTGGTCTATCTGGCGCATACCTTACCTAAGTCGCATCCTGTCCACCAAGGCATGGAGGTTTTTGCCTCAGAATTATCGAAAAAATCTGGTGGCAGCCTAACCGTAAAACTATTCCCAGATGGACAATTGGGTACAGAAAGAGAGGTACTCGAATTATTACAGATAGGCAGTATCGCCATGACAAAGGTAAGCGCAGCGGCTATGGCTAACTTTGCACCAGAATACAAGCTACTCGGGGTGCCTTATCTGTTTAGAGATAAAGAGCATTTATTTAAAGTTTTAGAAGGAGAAATTGGTGAAAAAATGCTCCAAGCAGGTAGTGAATATTTACTCAGAGGACTTTGTTTTTATGATGCCGGTAGCAGAAGTTTTTATACCAAAGAAAAGCTAATAAGAACACCAGAGGACCTATCAGGACTGAAGATTAGAGTAATGAATCACAAAATGTCTGTTGACATGGTCAATGCGCTTGGTGGATCTGCTACTCCCATGGCATACGGTGAGTTATATACGGCCTTGCAACAAGGTGTCGTTGATGGCGCCGAAAATAATCCACCTTCCTTTTTTACCTCTGGACACTATGAGGTCTGTAAGTATTATACTCTCGATGAACACAGCTCTATACCGGATGTGTTGGTTATAGGGACTAAGTATTGGAATACACTGAGTAATAAGGAAAAAACATGGGTCAAAGATGCTGCAAGAGTCTCAGTAGGCGCACAGAAAAAATTCTGGAGCGATAATGTAGCTGAATGCATGACAAAATTAATAGCGGCGGATGTAGAAGTATATCGTCCAGAAAAATCGCTTTTTGCTGATAAGGCTAATACTGTCATAGAAGATTTCAAGAAAGACCCTAAGATGAATACACTTGTAGAACAGATCCAAGCCCAGTAACATGCAGAAACTATATCAATCAATCAACAAAATTATCGAAATAGTGCTCATCATTATTTTTGGTCTTTTAGTCTTGGTCGTCTTATGGCAGGTATTCGCTCGTTATGTCCTCAATCAATCTTTTTCATTTACAGAAGAATTTGCACGATTTGCGCTAATATGGTTATCCATTCTTGGGGCAGCTTACTTATCAGGTCAAAGGGAACATTTATCTATGGATTATCTACTTCGAAAATTAGAACCACCTAAGAGAAGGCATAGATTGAAGCTTATAGAGCTGCTCATGTTTTGTTTTGCCTTGGTGGTTATGGTCATCGGTGGGGGCAATCTTGTCTATACGACCTTATACCTCGGTCAGGTGTCTCCTGCAATGAATGTTTCCTTAGGATACATCTATGCAATCGTTCCATTGAGTGGGTTATTGATAATGTTCTATGCATGCTATAATTATTCTTTTTACGCTGAGAATGTATCACCAGAAAACTAGCAGAGCATGCCTATAGAGATTATCAGCATATTAATTCTATTTGTGAGCTTCTTTGCTTTGTTAGCATATGGCGTCCCTGTTGCATTCTGCATAGGTATTTCTACAACTCTAACCGTAGCACTCAATATAGCGCCATTACCCGGCATCACAACTGTCGCACAGCGGATGACGATAGGTATAGATAGTTTTGCACTACTAGCTATTCCTTTTTTTATTCTTGCAGGTGAAATCATGAACAGGGGAGGAATCGCTAACCGGCTTATTAACTTTGCAAAATCACTGGTGGGATCCTTACCTGGAGGCTTAGGTTATGTCAATATTCTAGCCGCCATGTTATTTGGTGCCATTTCTGGCTCCGCTGTAGCCGCTGCATCTGCGATCGGTAGTATTATGACTGATCGCATGGAAGATGAAGGATATCCTAGGCCGTTCAGTGCTGCCCTCAATATTACCTCTTCGACTACAGGACTACTCATTCCACCTAGCAATGTACTGATTGTTTATGCCTTGGCAAGTGGCGGTGCGGCATCAGTGGCAGCCTTGTTCATAGCCGGTTATATGCCAGGTATACTGGTGGGAATCACTTTGATGATCGTAGCGGCTTACATAGCTACCAAGAATAATTATGACCGTACTAATCGGACATCTACTAGAACTTTGTGGCTTGATTTTCGAAAAGCCATATTTAGCTTATTGATGTTGGTGATCATTGTAGGGGGTATTGTCAAAGGAATTTTTACGGCAACGGAAGCTGCTGCTGTGGCTGTGTTTTATGCACTTATCTTGGGTTTCAGTTATC
>CALEAC010000106.1 GCA_937944095.1 uncultured Saprospiraceae bacterium | reverse complement strand
TTATCTTTCTCCTGCCTTAGATATCTTTCTTCAGGGATCTACTGGTAGACACGGTATAGATGAGACACCAGCTGCAGGAGGTGATATGACTAATACAAACCTACATCAGTTTCTTTCTGATGTAACACAAGGTAATCTTGCCTTACACTGGAAGTTCTTAAAAGGTAAGAAGTTTAATCCTTTCCTTTCTGCAGGCTTAGGGCTAATTAGCTATAAAAATGTGCTAGGTGAGATAGATACGCCAGGAATGCCTAACGTCCCTAGAGGTGAAGATGAGTCAGGCCTTCATATCCCACTGGGAATTGGTCTAAGATATAATATCACTGATAACTTCGGTCTTTTCTGGCATTCTCAGTATGGCTTAGGTTTCAATGATAACTATGATGGTGCTTATGATGGTACGGCGACTGGATTTCCAGCTACCGATGTAACAGATGGAAACGATAACTATCTATTACACGAATTAGGTCTTGCAATATCATTGGGTAAACAAGATATGGACGGCGATGGTGTTGCTGATAAGAAGGATGAATGTCCTGATGTACCAGGTCTTAAGGAATTCAATGGTTGCCCAGATACAGATATGGATGGTATCATAGATGGGAATGACGATTGTCCGCAAGTTGCAGGATTAGCGCAGTTCAATGGGTGTCCAGATACAGATGGAGATGGCATCATAGATAAAGATGACGCTTGTGCTGATGTTGCTGGAGAAGCTAGATATAATGGTTGCCCAGATACAGATGGTGACGGTATAGGTGATAACGTAGATAAGTGTCCTGAAGAATCAGGTGTATCTAAGTACGATGGTTGCCCTATTCCAGATTCTGATGGTGATGGCTTCGATGATGATAATGACGATTGCCCTAGTGTTGCTGGTGACTTAAGAGGTTGCCCAGATTCTGATGGCGATGGTGTTGCTGATAAGAATGACGATTGTCCAGATGTGGCTGGAACCTTACGAGGATGTCCAGATTCTGATGGTGATGGTATCGCTGATAAAGATGATAAGTGTCCTAACGAAGCTGGTGTTCCAGCTAAGGATGGCTGTCCAGCTGTCAGAAAGCCAACAACTTCTGAGATAATCAATAGATACTGTGCAGCACCTATCAGCTTCGGTGCAGGCTCTGCTAACTCAGAAACTTATGATTCGTCTATCTCATCAATCGTTTCTTTTGCTAATCAGTATCCTAGTGCTTATTTCAATGTCTCAGGTTATACGGATAGCCAAGGTGCTGATGGTGCTAATCAGAGACTCTCAGCTAAGAGAGCTAAGAAAGTATACAATAGTCTAGTGAAAGCTGGTGTAGATGGCGAAAGAATAACCTACGAAGGTTATGGTGAGACTAACCCAATAGCTGATAACAGCACGAAAGAGGGTAGAGCACTTAACAGAAGAGTAGAAGTGTGTGCCAGTACAACAAAGAGAATTATCCAGACGACTGGAACTAAGAGATAGAAAACTGAAACTACAGTAGTAAGTAGTTTTTTCATATCTGATTCGACCCCGTTCCTTCTAGGAGCGGGGTTTTTTCATATAACGACTGCAGCTAGGTTATACTAATGACCTAAGGGCATAAAAAAAGCTGCACAAATTTTCTTGTGCAGCTTTTTTATAAATGTGTTACTTGGGCCTTATACAGCTGCCGGCACACAGTGGTTATTCATCGCTTCTATAAGGTTGTCAGCAATCATCTGAGCTGATCGCCCCTCTATGTGATGCCTCTCTATCATATGGACCAGGTTACCATCTTTGAACAGCGCTATAGCTGGAGAAGAAGGCGGATATGGCAATAAGTAATCTCTAGCCTTGTCTACCGCTTCTTTGTGTACACCTGCAAATACGGTGACTGCTTTAGTTGGTTTGGCTGCATTTTGGAGCGCAAATTTGGCTGCGGGCCTTGCATTACCTGCGGCACAACCACAGACAGAGTTGACGACCATAAGGACAGTGCCTTGCTTAGAACCAAGTACATCATCCACTTGTTGGGCTGTAGAGAGACCTTCAAAACCAAAATCTGTAAGATCTTTGGCCATTGGTGTCACTAATTCTATTGGATACATATATTAAATCTTTTATTTTACATAAATGTGAGTAAACTTGCATTACGAATATCTAACATTAATCTAAGTGAGAAAGATTTCAATCAGCCTATTTTTTATTATTCTGATGTTTGCCTGTGATAAAGCGTCTTTTGTCCCTTCAGGATTGGATTGTAGCGACATCCCAACTTATGATGGTGTGATGAAGGAAATTGTAGATAGCAACTGCGCTACGTCTAATTGTCATGATGGAGGATCACAGAATGGTGATTACTCAACTTATGACCGTATGAGTCAACACTTCTTATCTTCTATAGAAAGTAGAGTCATTACTCTCAAGGATGATACCGTATTCGGGATGCCTCCAAATTATGCAACTAATGGACCTATTGATCTGTCGGAGGAGGATTTCATGCTTTTTAATTGTTGGATTACAGAGGGTTTTCCAGAAAATTAGTATTCAATGAGCTTAGCTGTAAAATCACTATTGGTCACACTATTACTTAGTATAGGCTTCGCTATGCCTAAAATGGTCAGTCAGAACGTCCATCAGACCTTCAAGGATACCAGAGTTATCAATTCTCAATCAATAGAAACACTCCGCAAAGGCATACTGGATTTTAGGATTGGTCACCGTTTTGGAAATTTCTCAGGCGGCTGGAGTAGTTTCTACGGATTGGAGACCGCAAGTGATGTCCTATTCGAGTTTGACTATGGACTGACTGATAATATGATGGTCGGGCTGATGCGGACTAAGGGCAGTGGACCCCTAAAACAAAATATAAGTGGTTTGCTGAAGCTAAGAGTGTTGCGGCAAGGAGATTCTAGCCCATTCAGCATCGCATTTTCAGGTCTATCCTCGATTTCTACGATGGCAAAGACAGACGATCCTGGACGAATTAATTTCTTCCCGAAGTTTGTTCATAGAATGAGTTATCATCTACAAGTCATAATCGCATCTAGAGTCTCAGAACGATTGGCCTTACAGGTCTCACCTCAGTGGACATATCGGAACTACATAGCCAATGATGATACCAGTCCCATCCAGGACAATAATGCCATTGCGAGTATTAGCGGTTCTGCAAAGTTTCAGTTTACCAAGAGTTTCGCACTGATATACGATATGACAATCTCCTTTTCAGAATATAGGGGTGCCTTAGATGCCCAGGGTAATAAGACCTTTTTTCTACCTATTGGTGTTGGCTTTGAATGGGAGACAGGTGGCGGCCATGTATTTCAGATGAATTTAACAAATGCAAGTGGTATTGTAGAAACAGATTATATACCTTATACCTCGAGTAATTGGGGGGATGGAGAGTATAGACTCGGGTTCACAATCGGCAGACACTTCAAGTTATGATCAAAGTTTTTCACTTCAGATATATACTGTTTACGCTGCTGGCAACCTTTGTCGTCTGTGCTTCTCTCATCGTCCCTGAGAGAACTGAGAATGAAAATCTCAAAGTCGCTAAGTTATTGAGCCTGCTAGGGGATGATACGAAGGTGCATCTACCAGATACCCGTGAGTTTGGTGTTTCTGCGAAGCGTGGGGAAGCACTTATAAAAGAGGGTTTCAGTACGCGGCCCGGCGGCGGATCTACAAGACAGCAAAGCAAGCATTTTGTCTGTACCTCTTGCCACAATATAGAAAAAGAAGATCCTGACCTAGCTATTGTGGATCCACAAGCAAGGTTGGAATATACAGCTAAGAAAGGCCTGCCGTTTCTACAAGGTACCAGTCTATATGGTGTCGTCAATAGAGAAACTTATTATAATGATGATTACGAAAAGAAGTATGGCAAGTTAGTTATTCCTGCTAGAAATGACTTGAGAGAAGCAATACAGCTATGTGCAGTAGAATGTGCTCAGGGTCGGAAACTAAAAAGTTGGGAGGTCGAATCTGTTCTAGCTTACCTCTGGACAATAGACCTAAAAATTAGTGATTTGAGTATGTCTGACCAAGAACTGGAGCTGATCTATTCTGCATTGGATGACGAATCTCTGACGGATACAGCAATCACAGTGATTAAGTCCAAATACCTTAGTAAATCACCGGCGCACTTCGGAACGGCGCATGAATCACTAACTGAGCAGAAGTCCTACAAAGGTGACCCCGAAAATGGCCAATTACTCTATGATAACTCCTGTCTCCACTGTCATCAGGATAGGAAATATTCTTTTTTCCAATTGGATAATGAGAGACTAACTTTCGCTCATTTGGATCGCAAGGCAGATGGCTATGGCCGACATTCACTCTATCAAGTTTCTAGATTTGGTGTCTATTCCAGATCTGGAAAAAGATCCTATATGCCACAGTATACATACGAAAGAATGAGTGAGCAACAGTTGGCAGATCTAAGGGCCTACATACATCAGGCCGCCCAATAATGCTTTTGCCTATTTTTACCTCAAATTAAGAGGTACACTTGCCACCATCATTTATCAATAGATTCCAAGAAGCTGCCGACAGACAGCCGCTAATAGGTATGATGGTCTATTCATTCGTGGGATTCTTCAGACCTGCGATTTATATCTTCTTACTGCCTGTATACCTCAGCGCCTTGTCAGAATCAGAATACGGTCTCTTCGATCTAATGATGATTACTGGGGGGCTATTGATGATTGTCGTGACACTTAGGCTCAGTGCTGCGATGCTGACTCACTACTACGATTACTATAAGGATGAGACGCTCAAGAGAAAATTCCTCAGTAGCCTTTTTAGTTTCAGCATTTTGATTGCCTTAGTCGTTGGGCTATTGCTGTTCATTTTTGGTGAGCGTTTGTTTGATTCAGTGTTCAGTTCTGATGATGTTGTATTCTATCCTTATGGTTGCTATATCCTTCTATATGCCATGTTGCAGGAAGTTAATGTCTGCTACTATACCTTTCTAAAGAACGAAAAGAACCTGCTAGGCTTCGTATTTATTACGCTCTTTCAGATCATCTTGGTCGTTGGGTTTCAGATGCTATTTATCTTGGTACTAGAACGAGGTGTGGGTGGTGCATTACTAGGTATGCTTATCGCCAATGTGATCACAACAGTTGTGATTATTGCCATAGAAAAAGACATTATAACGCTTAAGCCAGATATGTCGATGATAAGATCGGCTCTGTCATTCACAGTGCCGCTGATGCCTTACTTGCTGATCTATTGGTTTCTAACCAAGGGTGGTAAGTTTATCTTAGAGAATTATGCGGATCTGAGGACCGTCGGCATTTTTGCCTTGCTCATACAAATTACTGGTGTAATCATCTTGCTCACTGAAGCGGTGGTCAATGGTATCAGGCCTTTTCTATTTGAGTTGTATGCTGATCAGCAGGAAGATCGTCGGTCAGCTAAGATAGATTTACTGACACAGATAATAATTAGTCTGCCCTTAATCGCGATACCGGTTATTATTTTGATAGGCACACATATAGACCTTATAACAAGTAAGAGTGCTTACTGGGAGATTACTACCTATCTGACAACTGCTTGTCTGGCGGGCTACTTACTGGTGCATGCTAAGTTGTATTATCAACAACTTATTTTCGTCAAGGGGTCTAATACGATCACGCTGCTGTCATTTGTGGCCATGCTGGCGTTTGGTACAGCACTCTACCTGCTAGTGCCTATATATGAAATATGGGGTGTCATCTGGTCGACTATGATTGCTAATGGGATACTGAGTTTGCTCTTTTATCTATCGGCACAGCGTCGATTTTATGTGCCCTATTCCTTAGCCACCATCTTTGTTGTGCCGGGCTTCTTCTTCCTTATGCTTTTTGGTTTGTCGTATTTATGTCTGACGGTATTGGGCCTGTCATGGTCCGCCTTCGGGCTGATACAATTTCTAGTGCTGAGTATAGGTTTGGCCCTAGTCTATAAACCATTTATAGCTGGGTATAAGCGTTTGTATATGTGATTGTAATGGTGTCGAGAATGTCTTTTTTGAATTTAGTATTCTTCATATATCCTGTAACTTTGATAAGTTAGCACTGTTATATTTTTCGTATAAAATACTACAGGTAAAATTATTAGTGATGACACTAGAATCTAATGTGGCGCTACAAATTCAGAAGCCTATAAATGAAGTTTTTGACGGGATTGTAAATCCGGAGAAAATGACCAAATACTTCATTTCTGAGAGCAATGGAAGATTGGACGATGGAAAAGACCTTAGTTGGAAATTTCCTGAATTTCCTGAAAAATTCCCTATCACTAAAGTTATAACTAAGGGTAATAGTTTAATTTCTTTTGTCTGGGATCCAGAAACTGTAGTCACTATTACTTTAGAACAGTTGCCAGACAATAGTACTCTAGTAAGCGTAATAGAAAGAGGAAAGGAACTTAATGAGGATAACCTGAACTGGGTTTTAGAGAATACAGCAGGGTGGTCTAATTTTCTAGCTTGTATGAAAGCTTATTTAGAATATGGAATACAACTGCGTAGAGGCGCATATGACTTTATGAGGCAGACCTGATAGCATAAGGTTAAATATCAAGCATACGATATACAATACTTATGAAAAAGACTGAGTGACTAGGTGGATAGAAGGTAGTAATCGAAGAATTGAAAAAAAATTAATAAAAGCGAGATATTCGCATTGGGTAGTGCTCAATAATTAAGAATTAGCAAAATAGAGATAAATGAAAAAGCATATTTTAATAGTATTAATAACTTTTTTCGGACAATTGGCAATGCAGTCTCAGGATATTTTCCAATTGTTTTATGATGGTGTAAAGGCTATGCCAGTTATAACAATGGTTAGGTAGTTAATTATGCTGCTATTTTACCAAAGTTAAGCAGCTTACGATATCCAGAGACAATTTTAATCAACTTTCGGTCAATGTGATAGATTGAAAATATTCTGTTTATTAAATTTCTGTTTTGGCATTCAGTTTTTACGTCCGCAATAGAGACTGATGTTCTTGTTGTCTTGTTCTCTGAGTTTCTTGCTATGACTTTGGCAACGGAAACTGCTGTTATTGAGGCGTTGAAATGAAAGTTCAGCTTATTTTCGCTACGTGCTTGGCTATGTTCAAGTCCCATATGCTTACCACTCTTGCATATGTAGGATGGGTCAAAACCAAGAATTAGATCACCGCTACTATACTCCTTAACTAATTCAAGATTGAATGATAACCAATTGAATTGCTTTTCAAACTGGTTTCGGTATGACTTTTCATTTAATGAACCTTCACGAGCCATTTGTAGAAAATTATGACGTCCTCGCATACTAAGAAAGTGCAAGAGAATCCTTACAATGAATTTTGACTGACTCTTTGAAAGAAAATTCATTTTGGACAATACGGATTTAATCACCATCTTTCCTATGGTAAATGCGTCTTGTGTAATCATGGCGTCAACTTGATTACAGGTTGGTTATGCCAACTTACGCATTTACTTTTTCTTAATGTGTATCAACCAATTTTATACCGAACCATTGTAAATTATTAGTAGTTTTTTTTAGGCAAAAAGCGAAAACGATTTTGATACTACTATTTGATTAAGCATTAAAATAGATTCATATGGACAAATTTAGAGGGTTGTTTCTTACACTCATTTCATTGTTATTCGCTTTTAGCTCTCATAGTCAAAAATGTTTCGGTTTGTTTGTCAACAACAAGGATTACTTAATAGAGGTAACTCCCACTAATCTTAATACTCCTCCCCAATACGTTGATACGGAGACAGTTACTGTATGTGGATTCGATAATACTTTGAAACTTATCAAGAAAGACGGAGGTACTATGCCACCAATTCGGTGGAAGGAAGGAGGCACTCCTACTTCAAATTCGATAGTGGCGACAACTTCTGTGATGGATTTTAAAAAAGGTGTCAATAAAGTCGTGATAGAAATAGAAGGTGAGAAAGACTTAAGTATCGTGCTAAAAATATTTGAGAAGATTGATGTCAATGATAAAGAAACAAACGATTTGGCAATTTATAGTTTTGATAGTAATAAATTTCCGGTATATCCATCTGCCTCAAGAGGAAATGGTATTAAGTTTCTCGAAATTACTAAAGAGGACCAGGTAGTCTTGGATGTAAAACCAAATAAGAATGCATCAAATCATATATGGATAGAACCTACCGTACCATTTATTCCAGAAGATATAGAGATTGATCCTACTCAAATAGTGCCTGGATCAAAAGGCACGGTTAATCACACCGTCAAACATCTGAATAACTCACATTTTAGATTCCATGATGTGTCTGGGTGCTCTTCAAAAATTTATGAGATAGAAACATATTTAGCAAGGACAGTTAGTATAGATCTTTATACCCTTCAAGAAAGTGATGATGACGAAGCAAATTACTGTATTGACAAGAACGGTAATGGCATACCGTGGGAAAGTGGAGATGTTGATGGTTCTTTATTAAAAAGTTGTAAAGTTACCGATAAAATTATGTCCACTGATCACGTGTGCATTAATTCAGGACCTGACGGATCAATTGATTTATACGCTTACCATACTTCAGCGAATTGGATACATCCATTAGATGCTATTGTGGGGAAAGGTCACCATAGTGCAAAGGTAATCGCTTCAACTGATCTTGAATGTCAAACAATTCCAAATAGAATTGTTCCAGGAGATCCTAGTACTTATCCTCCTAGATTGGACCCTGTGCCTACTGGAATTAATGTTGCGAAATTACAACAGGATTTAAACACGATTTACAAAAAACTAGGCATATCAGTAAATGTTAATTACCATGGAGTAATATCTGCAAATTTCGATTCTTTTCTGGACGATAATATCTTAACAGGTAAACAGGAACAAGCAAGATATCATATACAGAACTTTGGCGGCATACCAAAAGCTGGAAATTCGGTTGCTTGGATAGTTAATGACTTATACAAGGAGGCCGATACAGGAGGAAAGAATAAATTTAGATCGAGAGGCAGAGGCACAGGCTTTAAAGATAATACTCTAACTCTAAATTATTCAATATTAGTGGATAGAACCTTTTCTCATGAATTAGGTCATGCAAAATTTGATTTAGGACATCCTGATGATGATCATGCCCATGATGGTTTAGAAAATTCCCATTCGGGTGACAAGTACAATTTTATGAACAGCGGTAAAATCTATAGTTCAAGTGTTCATAACATATCATTGCATAGGCTGAGGCAGTATCAATGGGAAAAAATATTTTCAAACTTATAACTAGAATAATTATGAACTGTTTTAAAATAATTTTTGCAACATTAGTAATTTGCTTGGGTTCGTGTTCAATATTTAAAAATGGGACTGCAGACAATTCTCAAATAGATAAGTATTCTTATTTAGAGTCCTATGAGAATGGTTATGTGTATTTAAATATAGACCAAATACAATGCAGCGAATTATTCTTTAAGAATAATAGAATTAACGAAAAAATATCTGTCCATAATTTGGTGAAGAACTGCTTGATTCCAGAAATAAAAAATGGATCAACTTATCACATTAATCAATTAACTAAACTTCTCACCCAAATGCCTTCAGAGGATTTACATCACATAAGTTCTCTTGCTAAAGGTTTTAGTAATGAGTATCTTTTCAATGTACTTATGCAAAAAGCAGATGAATGCAATTGTATAGAACAAGGTGATTATTCGATCGTAAGTGGGAAGTATGCATATGGTATGCTAATGGACATGATTAATGATATTAACGGGTTTTCACCTGCAAACTACCAAGCACATAATTTTATAGCGGTCGATTCAATTAATTCAGAAATATGTTTCGGAAATTATAAAATTCATAAATCATATATGAACTCATTAAAAAAGGCGCACGACCAAAAGCTAATAAATTTATATGGGAATTAGTCAACATTTAATTTTAGGCACACTTGTTCTTGTGTAAGCATCCGAGCAACTACATATTGTAATTGTTTGGCAGGAACTTATCTAAGTCCTGGATGCTAGTTTGTCCGATATTGTCCAGGACATATTTTAGCCATATTGATGGATTTACATCATTGGCTTTGCAAGAAGCCAT
>CALEAC010000105.1 GCA_937944095.1 uncultured Saprospiraceae bacterium | reverse complement strand
ATATCTGATTACAAGAAAAAGAACGGCATAGAAGCCTAAGCAAAGCAGCTATTAGTATGTTATTCGTCGCAGATAGTGCTAAGCAAAAGATAGAGGAACTGATGAAGAATTCCGAGCTAAGCTCTGAATTCTTTGTTAGGGTTTCTGTAACCAGTGGTGGTTGCTCAGGCTTATCGTATAATCTAGATTTCGATGATACGCCTCAGACTGACGACCAAGTCTTCGAAGATAATGATGTCAAGGTTGTGACTGATCTGAAGTCCTTCTTATACCTCTGCAATACCACTCTAGAATTCTCTGGTGGCCTTAACGGCAAAGGTTTCTCCTTCAATAATCCCAATGCCTCCAGAACTTGTGGCTGTGGGGAGAGTTTCGCTGTATAAGCAGCCTTACTCAAATTGCTTTTTATTCATATAAATGAGCTGTTAGTATTAGTCGTTAGAATCCGTCTAGGATATACTAATGGTCATTCTACGACCTAGCCCGCCTTCTACAATCTTTTTGAATTGAAACTTTATAGCTAATCGAAAGAAATGAATCCGTTAATGGTTTATCTATTATCTGAAATCTATTATCTCTTCCTATAACAGTTTCTAACACTTTCCTATTTTCACTATCTTCGTCATTCAGGTGCCTCTATTGGCATCGAGGTTTCTCAATCTGTAATGACTATGACTAAGGTTACTTTCGCCATACTTCTAGGGCTATTTCTAGCTGCTTGCACTTCAGAAAACACCACAGGCTCAACCAAGTCTGCACCTAAGGCAACAACGCACCAGTCGACTAACAACCAGACCTCTAGCCAGCGCAGTCCAATCAAGTTCACAACACTAGACCCTAAGCAGACCGGCGTCGACTTCGTCAATCAGATAGACGAAACATACGGCCGGAATCAGCTGACTTATGACTACTTCTATAATGGGGGTGGCGTTGCGATAGCTGACTTCGACAATGATGGCTTAGCCGATCTCTTCTTCTGCGGTAGTGACTGCCCTAATCGAATCTATAAGAACAAGGGCAATATGAAGTTCGACGACCTGAGCGCCTCTGCCTTACCCAAAGATAAACGCTGGTCTGTTGGTGTCACGACAGTAGACATCAATAATGATGGCTTACTTGATCTCTATATCTGTAATTCAGGACCTGACCTCAAATCAGATAAGCTTAAGAACCAATTGCTCATCAATCAAGGTAACTTCAAGTTCGTCGACAAAGCAGCAGAATATGGACTCGACCTGAATAATTATTCTGTACAAGCAGAGTTCTTTGATATGGATAAGGATGGTGATCTAGATCTCTGGGTCAATGCCCATGGCCTCCGGGAAAGAATCAATAAAATCTCAGCTGACAATGGCCTAAACGACATCCGCTCAGGCAATATCATCGTCAATCTGAACAAGATCGACGATGAAGCTATAACTAAAGGGAAGCTCCAATTATTCAGAAACGATGACGGCAAATTTGTAAATATTTCCAAAGCTGCTGGCATGAACTATCTTGCCTTTGGCCTCGGTCTATCCATCGCCGATTATAATGACGATGGTTACTTAGATGTCTTTGTTGCCAACGATTATTTCGTCCCAGACTTTATGTTTTTCAATAACCAACAGGGCGGCTTTACACCGGATATAAGTCGCATGAATCATACCTCATACTATTCGATGGGCACAGATGCGAGTGACTATAATAATGATGGCAAACTCGATCTCATGGTCGTCGACATGACACCCAAGGACCATTACAGAAACAAGACACTGATGGAGTCCATGGATGTGCGGAAGTTTAACATCTTCACTCAGTACTATAAATTCCCAAGAGCCTACATGTTCAATGCCTTACATGTTGGTGTCGGAAATGGCCAATTCAGTGAAATAGCTAATGCACTGGACGTTGGACTATCAGACTGGAGTTGGGCGCCACTTTTCTTTGATATGGATAATGACGGCTACCAAGATCTATACATAACAAATGGCTACTACAGAGATTCCAAGAACCAAGATTACAGACGGTCACAAGACAGTCTGCAAACAGCCTTAGGGACTGGCTTTACGCATGAGGTCGCTTTTGACAATCTACTGAAGCAGAATTCAACACCGATACCTAACGTGATCTATAGCAATGTCGATGGCCAACAATTACGAGAGGTCACTGCAGCCAGCTCAGATCTGGGTCCCACTTTCTCTAATGGCGTAGCTTATGGTGATCTCGATAATGACGGTGATCTAGATCTAGTTATTAATAACCTCCTGGAAAAAGCGACCATACTACAGAATGAGGCCACTCAGAATTACCTCAGTATCAGCCTAACAGCCAATAATGCGGCGCAGACCAGGCACACAGAATTAATCCTGTTCACTAAGCAGGGTATTCAGAGAAGAGACCTATCAGTGACAAGAGGCTTCTTATCAGCGGTGGAACCCAAAGTTCATTTCGGCTTAGGTCAACTGACATCAGCGGATAGCCTCATGATTACCTGGCCCAATCGGACGATCACTATGGTCAGAGATCTACCTGCTAACCAAGCAGTCGTTATTGACTATGATCAAGCTGTCAAATATAGAGTCGGTCCACAAAACAACAAGACCTTATTCGTCGAGGTGACCAATGTGCCAGCGCGTTATAATGTTGTACATAAGGAAGACTTCTATAATGATTTCGACAAGGAAGTCTTACTGCCACAAAAATTCTCATCTCTGGGTCCAGCACTGGCAGCCACTGACTGGAATAAGGACGGTATGACAGATATATATCTAGGTGGAAGCAAAGGCTATCCCGGTAAATTCATGCTGATGGTTGGTTATACTTTCAGGGAAATCTCTGTCGAGACCTTCGCGGCGGACGCGGCCTACGAAGATATCGGTGCCCACTTCTTCGATGCCAATGGAGATGGCAATATGGATCTATATGTCGCTTCTGGAGGTGGCTCAGAAGTCGAGGAAAAATACCTGCAAGACCGCTTATATATCAATGAAAAGAACAGTCGTCTGGTCAAGAGTACCAACCTACTGCCTGAAATCAACGCCAGCACCAAGACGATTTCTTCCTTTGACTACGATAACGATAATGATTTAGATCTATTCGTCGGTGGACGTAACGTGCCAGGCGCCTATCCTGATAAGGCTGCAAGCTATCTCCTAATCAATAATAATGGGCAATTCACTCGCGCTGAACTGCCCGAATTCTATGAAGCACTACCTAATATGGTCACCGATTCCGAAGTCGCAGATCTCAATAGTGACGGTTATCCTGACCTCATCATCTCAGGAGAATGGTCTTATCCACAATTTTTTATTAATCAGGGCGGTCAGTCATTCCAAGAGCAAAAACACAGCAACCTAACAGACCTCAAAGGCTGGTGGTATTCCGTAACACAGGGTGACTTCAATAAGGATGGCAAAGTCGATTTCGTCTTCGGTAACCTAGGGACCAATAATAAATTCCATGCCTCAGCTGAAAAGCCACTTTCGGTCTATTTCGATGACTTTGATGAGAATGGAACTCAGGATATCTTCCTTGCCAAGATGTATAAGGACAAACTAGTGCCCGTCAGAGGTAAAGAGTGCTCCTCCGAGCAGATGCCAATGCTCAATGATAAATTCAAGACCTATGATGCCTTTGCTTCAGCAGATCTAGCAGCAGTCCTAGGGTCAGATAAAGTGGCCAGTTGTGATAATATGGAGGTCAATTACTTTAAGTCTATAACACTGATCAGTCAGGGTGATGGCTATGAGGTTATCGAACTGCCCTTCGAAGCACAGTGGGCACCCATACTAGATGCCGTTACCGAAGATGTCAATCAGGACGGTCACCTAGATCTTATCTCAGCGGGCAATATATTCAATACAGAACCTGAGACGCCCAGTTATGATGCGGGCAAGGGTCTGGTATTATTGAATAATGGTAAAGGCCGCTTCAAAGCAATTACAGATATCAGTAAGACAGGGCTCAATCTAAATATGAATGTCAAGCAACTAGCCCTGCTGAGACGATCCGAAGGCTATGCCGTCTTAGCAGCCAATAACAATGGTGTGGCTCAGCTCTTCATTAGGACTCAAGGTATAGGCATTCAATAATTCACTTGCTTATCAGGGGCAGCCTCATAATATTTATCAAAGACCGCATCGACTGGCTCCCACAATTCGATCTTATTGCCATCCAGGTCCATGATATGTACGAATTTTCCATAATCATAGGTGACTATCTCATCACAGATTGTGACGCCTTCTTTTCGCAATTCACCGACTAGCCACTCTAGGTCTTGGACCCGATAATTGACCATAAATTCCTTTTCCGAGGGTTCGAAGTATGTGGTATCGTCTGGGAATGGACTCCACTGTAAGTAGCCACTTTTTTCCTTATCGGGCCACTGTCTAAACTTGAATGCAGCACCATGTTCATCGGTCTGAATACCCAGATGCTTATGGTACCAATCCTTCAGTTTGCCAGGTTCTTTTGTCTTAAAAAAGACGCCGCCGACCCCGGTTACACGTTTCTTTATCATATTATTAGTGGTTTCATCGAAAATATAGGCGTATTAATCTGAGTTACAGATTTAATCTTAAAAGGAAGTTGTAAGTTAAACCTACAAAAAACAACCACTATGAATATCAATCGATTCCTTTTACTCGCTCTAATCTTACCTAGCTTCATTATTTCGCAAGATAGAACAGAAGATCTAGCGCCTTTCCATGCACTTGACGTTGGAGGTAGCTTTGAGGTTAAGTTATATGAAGGGGACCCTAGAGCAGAGATTACCATGCAAAAAGGAGAAGCAGACGAGGTCTTAGTCGAAGTCTCTAAAGGGGTCTTACGACTCAGATTCAAAAACAAAAAAGGCTTTAATTTCACTAAGAAATATGGTAAAAAAGCCATAGTTGACTTATATGTCAAAGATTTGGACGAGATAGATAGTTCAGCAGGTGCCTCAGTCAGGTCTGATTATACGCTTACAGCCGATCATTTCGAGATAGACGCCTCTAGTGCTTCTAGTATCCATGTGGAGCTAGAGACCAATAACTTAGAAGTGGATATTAGTTCTGGTGCGAGCGTCCATACACAAGGCTCTGCTGCTTCGATAGAGGTAGACTGTAGCTCTGGAGCCGCTTATAATGGAAAACTACTGGAAGCAGCCACAGCTGAGATAGAGGCTTCTAGCGGCGCTTCTGCCAAGGTCTGGGTAACTGACAGACTAGATGCAGATGCTAGTTCTGGCGCGTCTATTAGGTACAAAGGTGATCCTCAGAACAAGAACCTAGATCCAGGTAAGATGTCTGGTGGTAGTATACGACCTCTTTAGTCCCAGAAGGCATAACAGACTGTTTCTTATAGGATTAACTAATCATATACCGCTGAATATTAGTAATTGACCTCGGTTTTGTGCTACTTTTGTGCCTTGGTCGAAAGCTATGAGTGAATCCAAAAAGAAGAAGAAACTATACGATTATCAGCAGAAAGATCTCGATCATATCTTTGAGAGATTCGAGAACTGTCCGCCAGATTATAAGCTATTATACCAGCTCCCTACTGGAGGTGGTAAGACTGTAGTCTTCTCAGAAATCACCAGAAAGTACATCCAGAACAAGAATAAGAAGGTGCTTATCCTGACACACAGGATAGAGCTATGTCTACAGACTTCCAAGATGCTGGAAGAATTCGGTGTTTCTAATTTAGTGATCGACAGTAAGGTCAAAGAAGTACAGTCCGATGATAAGCATATGTGTTATGTGGCCATGGTCGAGACGCTTAATAATAGGCTACAAGATAAGGTCGTTGATTTCAAGGATCTCGGGCTAATTATCATAGATGAGGCCCACTACAATTCTTTCAGAAAATTATTCAAGTTTTTTGAGCAATCCTTCCTATTGGGTGTGACAGCAACACCTCTCAGCTCTAATATAAAGCTGCCGATGAAGGATAACTATGCTGAACTCATCTGTGGTTCTTCTATTTCCTTCTTAGTAGAGCAAGGCTTTTTGGCGAAAGCCACCACTTATACTTATGACGTCAGTCTAGGCGCACTTAAGGTCGGAATCAATGGTGATTACACCGTCAAATCTTCCGAATTACTGTATGGAAATGTCCTCATGCAGAACAAGCTCATCTACGCTTATAAGGAAAGATGCTTCGGCCAGAAGACTTTGATTTTCAATAATGGTATCAATACGTCCAAACAAGTCTATACGAACTTTACAGAAGCTGGCTTCGATAATATCCGACACTTGGATAGCACGATGACTAAGACCGAAAGAGATGAGGTCATCACCTGGTTCAGAGAAACTAATGATGCGATATTGACCTCGGTGGGTATTCTGACTACTGGATTCGATGAACCAACTATTAGATGTATCATCATGAATAGGGCTACGAAGTCCCCTACTCTATACTACCAGATGATAGGTCGTGGATCCAGAGTACTCCCAGACAAGGATAGTTTTAAGGTCATCGACCTAGGTAACAATGCAGCTAGGTTCGGCCTCTGGACAGAAGAACTAGACTGGCAGAAGATATTCAAAGCACCGGACCTCTACTTGCTTAACCTCGCGACTGATGATGACATCGAGCGCAACTTCAAGTATTACATGTCTGATGATCTCAAAGCAAAATTCCCAAATTCTACAGACATGGAATTTGACATCAAAGCAGAAAGTAAAAGAGCCTTAGCTACAGGGGAGAAATCCTCAGTTGTCCTAGATCGCTCTATAGAACAACATGCGCGGATGGTTGTAGAAAACAGCACCGATATCGTCGAAGCATTTTCGCTAGCAAGAGAACTAGACGAAGACATCTCTTTTCGTGTCAAGCAATACTGCTACCAGATAGCAAAGAGTACTCGGAACTATAAAGATTGGTTACAAGAAGATTATCGTAGCCGACTGAAGAAGATCATCTTAATGAAAATTTAAAAAATTCTGGACTTATGAAGGAGAACAGGATCCGCATAGGCGGTGTACCCGAACACTTCAATCTCCCTATCCATCTAGCCATAGAACAAGGCGCTTTTCAGAGTCGAGGTCTCGAGGTGGACTGGACCACCTATCCCGGCGGCACAGGACAGATGACACGGGCTCTCAGAGAAGGTGAAGTCGATGCCTGTATCCTTCTGACCGAAGGCATTATCAAGGATATCGTCCAAGGTAATCAAGCTAAGATTATCAGTGTCTATGTCAAGACACCTCTATGCTGGGGTATCCACACTGCCGCTAACAACCCCTTAGACAATTACAAAGACATCTTCGATAAGACTTACGCTATATCTCGGTTTGGATCTGGATCACATCTGATGGCAGTCGTAGATGCCAACAGCAAAGGGCAGCAATTAGCAGAAGACCAATTCCAAATTATAAGGAACTTGGACGGTGCTCTGGACTCCTTAGCTAAGCATGATACAGACGTATTCTATTGGGAGAAATTCACCACCAAACCATATGTGGATAAAGGCACACTCAAAAGAGTCGGCGAATATCTGACACCTTGGCCTTGTTTTGTGATTGCTGCTCGGAATGAAATACTGGAAGAACAACCAGATAACATTATTCGTTTGCTGAGAAGCATTCACGATAGTTGTGATTCATTTATGCGCAATCCTCAGGCTGTAGAGCTGGTCAGCACTCGTTATGACCAAAAACCAGAGGATGTCGAACGTTGGTTTCATGCAACTGAATGGGCCATACATGGTTGGATCAGTGATAAGATGCTTTCTAGCGTCATCTATAATCTCAGACTGGCGGGAATCCTAAGAGCTGATGAGCCTATCCCTGAGTTAGTCTGGAAACGAAAATAAGTGGCCTGATGCCGTTAGTTACACCTGTGAAAAAGTAGTACCTTATTCTTCATTATGACAGTGAGGGCCATATAACAGTAATATGAATCATAAAAAGTCTCTTATCGGGAGTTCGATTGCCTTTATGATTGCAACCAGCTGTTGCTGGTTACCAGCCCTTATTGTGGCAATAGGTGGTGGCAGTGCCTTACTAGGCTTCAGTCAAGGACTAGAGAAATTCAGTGGTCTCTTCATATTAATGGGTTTGATGTTTTTGGGCTATGGGCTCTATCAATACAAGAAAAAGAACGCTGTCCCAGTAGCCATCCTGCAGTCAAGAATCACTTGTCCTGAATGTGGTCATGCGAAACTAGAAACAATGCCGACTGATGCTTGCCAATATTTCTATGAATGCACTAACTGTAAGGTGGTCTTAAAACCCACTGGAAATGATTGTTGTGTCTACTGTAGTTATGGAACAGTTGCATGCCCACCAATTCAGTTGGATCAGGCTTGTTGCTAATATATCCGTATTTCCTCTCAGATATTGTTACTAAGTCGACCTAGATTTTAATCAAGAAATAGCTTTAATTAAGTAGCTTTACACTTCAAATAACACAATACAACTACCAATACAACTACCATTATGAAATCATTGATTTGCTTACTGTGTACCTTTCCACTTTTCCTATTCTCTCAGGGCAACCTACCCGCTGAAGTCAAAATTACAGCAGAAGGTATCTTACAACACGGTGGCCACCAGGTGGAAGGCTTATATGATATAAACCAAGTCAACAAGCTTGAGATTACCTTAGAAGAAGCGAATTGGTTCGAGCTTATGGATGGTGTAAATGGTCCAGGTCCAGGTGGTGGTGATGATGGAGAATTACTCATAGGGACGCTAACATATAATGATGAGCTAGTGCTGGATAGTGTCCTGGTCGGTATCAAAGGCCAGACTTCCGATTTCAGGAATAATTCCGAAAAGAAATCCTTCAAAATAGGCATAGATGATCTCAAAAATCAAGATTTATTTGGGTATGACAACCTTAATCTGAATTGCGCATTTGATGATCATTCATCGATGAGGGAAGTGCTATATTATGACATCTCTCGATCATTTGCGCCAGCTCTCAAAGGTGCCTTTGTCGATCTCTATATTAATGGAGAATATTGGGGACCCTACAATAACATCCAACAATTAGAAGGCAGTTATATCAAGGAATGGTTTACTAATAATGAAGGTACCAGATGGAGAGCACTTAATAGTGCGCCGACAAGTGGTGGTGGACCAGGCGGACCCGGGGGACAAGATCCGGCGAGGTTTGGTGCAGGTGTATCTACATTAAATTATAATGGTCCAGATACGACTGATTATAACATGAATTATAGCCTGAAGAAAACCAATAAGGAAAACCCCTGGGAAGACCTCATCCAAGTATGTGATGTCCTCAACAATACACCGATCGATGAGCTATATGAAACACTCAATCCTATACTTGATATAGATAGAACCTTATGGATACTAGCTCAGGAAATCGTATTCTCCGATGATGAT
>CALEAC010000104.1 GCA_937944095.1 uncultured Saprospiraceae bacterium | reverse complement strand
CGCATTAGCAAGTATTGGTATGCCACTAATCTTGTTCGCCTTCCTCGCGGCTGGTATAGTCCGCATCATACAGGGGTCTGCCACGGTGGCTATGATAACAGCGGCAGGCTTAGTATATCCTTTTATACAAGGAACAACTCTATCAAGTATGCAAGTCGCGGCTATTGTCATCGCTATTGCTTCCGGTGCATCTATCTTTTCACATGTGAATGATAGTGGATTCTGGTTAGTAAAAGAATACTTAGGGATGACAGAAAAACAAACCTTTAGGTCATGGACCATAATGACGACGATACTAGCTATAACAGGCTTTATTTCTTCAGTTATAATATTCTATTGCGCTCTTGTATTTCATTAACTTAAGATATCAGTCGACTCGTATTACGATAGCTAAGTGCCTAAAACTAAATTAATCCACTCGATACGACATGCTTGACTCGTAATAACTTAAGCTAACACAATAAAAAAAAAGCACGGCCTAATGAATTCTTAGAGACCAGTGCTTTTTTAAATTAACCTAGATTAAAGACTAATTATTAATCCGAAAAATAACGCCAGTCGGACTGCTGTTTTTTGCATCATTGTTCATATTATAACCTATGATAGGAAGTATAATAACTTTCCATTGGAAAGCTCTACACACGAGCTACTTAAGCTGTTAGACTTAACGATTTAGCTACAGGAAAATCAACAGGCACTTGAGTTGTTCTGTGTAAATAATTTGATATTGTCTTATCACCTACAAGTACGATTGTGTCTATTAGATTTTCTTTGGTCCATCCTGCAGCTAAAAACGCACTAACGACATCAGGACTTGTAGCCCCTCTATTTTCTGTAATATTTTTGGCCAATCTAGCAAGCACATCGATCTTAGCATCGAAAGACGCCTTGCCAGACCTTAGTTCTAAAATTTGTTCCTGTGTATAGCCATTCATTCCCGCTATTGCAGTATGTGCAGATAGACAATACTGGCACTGATTTACCTCACTAACTGCCAAGTTAACCGCTTCCTTTTCTTTTGCCTTTAGAGAAGTCGCTGCATTGGATAGATCAAGATAGTTTTTCAATGCATTTTCGCTGTGTGCATAGGTTGCAAAAAGATTAGGTACAAAGCCTACTGCCTTTTCTAAGTTGTCAAAAATTGCCTGATTCTGAGGACTAACTTCATTTCTTGTTGGAACCTTAAATGTTGAATTCATGATAATTATAATTTTAAATTTTTAGAATAAAAACTTTCATTTTGTTGACAATACAAAGATGGGAGTACATTAGGGTTTATTACTGGTTGATCTTTCCCTTAGAAGCGTACATACTTCCCGAATAGAACATTCTCTACCAACTAGAAACTATAACTCCATTCATTAATTGACCAGATAGTAGCTTAGGGGGCAAAGGCTTATCATTGTAAATGTCTCCTAATAGAATTTCTTATTAGTGCAGCTTGTTCTTTCTGAGGCCGTTAAGACAGATACATACAAAGACTTAAGAAAAGTTTAGCAAGCAGATAGCAGTATTAGAGTTGGTGTAATAAGCTTAATGGAATTAATGAATGGCTTACTATTTCAATCGTTTATGAAAGCACAAAGAGAATGTACCAGGGCGATACAAGCTTAACCGATAAAATTCCATTAACGATTGTCCATAATGATACCTCTAGCTGACCACCATTTCCATTCTTGCCCTCTAACTCCCTGAAGGGAGAACTTCAGCACAGGACAAGGATGCCCCTTTCGGCGATTATGGGGTGAGCAAAGCATGATCAGAACTTCTAGGTAAGATTAAGATACTCAGTTTCATTATCATAAATAAAAAACAAAAAAGGCTAAGCTTACGATCGTAAGCTTAGCCTTCTATAATTGTTCATGGGTAACTATCACCTAATAACAGTCAGAGTATATTTAGGTGTGGGATTTAGTGGACAAAAATATTCGTACTCGCCCGGTTTCAAATCAACAACACTAGTCAATGAGCGTTCCCCATTTGCTACAGGTTCTTTGACATAGGCTGCCTTTATATGATACTTAGCATCATACTGGCCTTTGGGCACAAGTACAAAGCCGACTTCACGGTCGATTCCATTATTAGAAATCTCAAATTGATATGCGCCCTGAGCGATACTTAGTGCCTGAATTGTAAACTGTCCTTCTACTTGACCTAGTCTAATCTTCTCTACATTTTCACTCACATTAAGTGTGTATTTTGGCGTTGGATTCAGTGGACAAAAATATTCATATACGCCAGGTTCCAGATTCACGACTTTTGTCAATGAATGACTACCTTTTGCCACAGGTGCATCGACATAAGCTTCCTTGATATGGTCTGATGCATCATACTTGCCTTTGGGCACAAGAACAAATCCGACTTCATGATCTACATCATTATTTACAATATTGAATTGATACTGGCCTGCAACTAGTGATAGTGAAGTGTTGATGAATGCTCCTTTGGTTTGTTCTAAGTTGATTTGTTCTACCTGAGCATTAGCATCAGTGATACTTAGCGCCAATAAGACTAACAAGAGTGATTTAACGATTTTCATTATAATTTACTTTTTATAGATTAATAAGAATTACAATGCAAATATCAGTGTCTAGCTAGGTTTACTATAGGTCTATACTTCCTTTAAGGAG